>JAKONH010000573.1 GCA_022702045.1 Spirosomataceae bacterium | reverse complement strand
CCCGGTCTATAACAAAGTGCTGGAATCGTTTGGCAAGATATCGAACCTGGCGCTGCCTGCCGATCAGATTGCCCACTACACCAAGTTTCAAGTCTGGTTCTTCGTCGTTATCGCTGTTATGACCGGTATCGGGCAGTTTATGTGGTGGCGCCGGATTGAAGGCCGGAAGTGGGATGCGCTGATGACGCCCCTGATTCTGACCCTGCTGATCAGCGCAGGTATCATTGCCTTTGGTTCGATCAAGAATCCTGTTTACATGGTGCTGGTAGTTGCGTCAATCTTTGCGCTGACCGCCAATGGGTCAATTCTGCTCGGCATTATCCGAGGAAACTACCGGCTGTCGGGTGGGGCTATTGCGCATATGGGTATGGCACTGATGCTCATTGGCATCCTGTATTCGTCGGGCTTCACGAAAACCATTTCACTCAATACGAGCGGGCTGATGATCTCGAAGCAGGATGAGTTTACTAAGAACGACAACAAGGAAAATAAAGAGAACAAGCTGCTGTGGCTGAATCAGCCGGAGCAGATGGGTCCGTACCAGCTCACATACCGCGGTCAGCAGATCGAAGCACGTGACGTGCCGGGTTACATTCCCCGAAGAGACATCGAGCTGATCGAGGGCGACAAGCAGTTTAATTTCCACGGCATTGCCCGAGCCGATATCGTTCGTGATGGTAAGATGTACCATAAAAAGGGCGATACACTAGCGCTATACCCGGAAAACACGTATTACGCCGTTGAATACCGCGAGCCGAGTGGCAAGATCTTTACACTATACCCACGGGCGCAGGTAAACGAGCGGATGGGTCTGCTGGCGTCACCCGACATTCGCCACAAGGTTGACCGGGATATGTACACGTTCGTCTCATCGGTACCCGATCCGAACGCAGAAAGCAAGTGGGGGAAAACAGAAACGTATGCCGTTGCTATCAAAGACACATTCTTCCTGAACGACTATGTTGCTATTCTGGACGATGTAACCCGAACGAACGATGTAGCAGGCATTCAGCTTAGCGCGACCGACGCAGCTGTTCGGGCGAAAGTCCGGGTGCTGAGCAAAAACGGCGAACATATGCTGTCGCCAGCGTTTGTCATCAAAGACCGGATGGTAGCGCATCCCGCAGAAACAAACGATGAAATCGGAGTAAGGATTCAGCTTAGTCAGATCGATCCGCAAACAGGTAAGTTTACTTTCACTGTTAATCAGACGCAGCGCGATTACGTTGTGATGAAAGCGTACGAGAAACCGCTGATCAACATCCTTTGGATTGGGACGCTCGTCGTACTGCTTGGATTTGCTATCTCGACCGTTCGTCGGTATCGTGAGTTTACCAAAATGCGGGGCAAGGAAGCAATCTCTTTATAGCAGCCAGTTTTCTATTTTCGGTAGCTGGCGCATCGTCCCCTACCCGGCGGCTGTTGCAAATCAACCAGATCAGCTGCTGCAAGCGACTGATCCGTAAACCGTATATCGAAAACTGACGACCGTAATGAAATTGAAATTAGGTGAAGTACTATTACTGGCAGGTGGCGCAGGCTTTCTTATCCTCTGGATCGCCGAGTACCAGCGCACAAGCTTCGCCGAAAGTTACTGGTTATTGATGCTCTGTCTTGGTTGTCTACTGGGCTTCCAGTTTGTCAAGAATAAACGACTGGAGCGCGAGAAGGCCGTGTCGCCCACCATTAAGCAGATGGTTGACGATCGAAATAAGAAAAAGAAGCACTAACAAAAATGCCCGACCTTATCAGTCGGGCATTTTTATGTATGGTCCAATCTGATGAATCACACAGTCAGCTCTTCCGTCTTTATGGGTTCGGTCCGAAATTCACCTTCCCATTTGGCGATGACGCAGGTAGCAACGGCATTACCCGCTACACTGGTTGCGCTACGGCCCATGTCGAGTACCTGATCGATTCCCAGCAGAAGCGCAAGCCCTTCGATGGGCAGGTTGAAAAGCGACATCGTACCGGCAATAACGACCAGCGATGCGCGGGGGACGCCGGCAATGCCTTTTGAGGTAATCATCAGCGTCAGCATCATCGTGATCTGCTGTTCGATCGACAGGGGAACGTGGTACGCCTGCGCGATGAATGCCGTAGCGAAGGTCATGTACAGCATCGACCCGTCGAGGTTGAATGAGTACCCCAGTGGTAGCACAAACGAGATAATACGTTCCGAACAGCCAAATCGACGCAACGCTTCGATAGTTTGCGGAAACGATGCTTCTGAGCTAGCCGTACTGAACGACAGAACGATAGCCGACCGCACCTCCCGCAGTAGGGCAACATACGGTATCCGTACAACCAGACAGATCACCGACAGTACGACGAAGATGAAAAATAACAGGCCACCAAAAAAGCAAAGAATCAGGTAAGCATAGCCTGTCAGAATACCCAGCCCCTGCTGCGCAACGACAGCCGCAATAGCACCCAGAACGCCGAAGGGGGCAAACGACATCACATAGCTCGTCACTTTGAACATAGCGTGTGACAGGGCGTCGAGTCCCTTGATCAGTATCTTCCCGTAGTCGCCGATGGAGCCAACAGCAATACCGAAGAATATGCTGAAAATGACGATCTGCAAAATCTCGTTGGTCGCCATCGCATCGATAAAACTGGTCGGTACGATGTGCGTGATGAAGTTGTCGAAGGTTAGTTTCTGTACTTCAACACCCGTATCCGTGCCTTTTGGTGGTAGCGGCAGACTCATCACTTCTCCCGGCTTCATGATATTGACGACCAGCAGGCCAACTACCAACGAAAGAATCGTAGCAAAATAGAAGTACGCCAGTGTTTTCAGACCAACGCGCCCAACTGTACCGAAGTCGCCAAGTTTGGCAATACCAACCACCAGTGTGGCAAAAACCAGCGGCCCGATAATCATTTTTATCAGCCGGAGGAAGATTTTAGAGAGGATGTTCAGGTCGGTACCGGAGAAGCCAGAATCGGTTACGGGGAAGAGATAACCAATCAGGATACCGAGCACCATGCCCAGAAAAATACGTGTAGTAAGGTTCGGTAGTTTCATGCAGTGGGGTATGCGGTCTGAACAAAAATAACGCAATCCGGGCAGTTACGAAAGCCCGTCCCCCAAACTTGGCCCACCGCTCTCCTGTCGGCACTCGTTGCGTACATGCACACACCATCAG
>JAKONH010000571.1 GCA_022702045.1 Spirosomataceae bacterium | reverse complement strand
CCGTAGTGCAGCCAGGTCTATGTCTGCCATGACGGATACGTTCTCGCCATAACCTGCTTCAGCCAATACCAGCCCCCGCGGGTCCACGATTTTCGTACCGCCCCCTGACAGTGGTACCGAATTTTCTGTAAGTCCAGCCAGATTGGCCGACACAACATACGACATGGTTTCGGCAGCCCGTACCTGACGAACCATCGACCGATAGGGTGGAACCGGATTGTACGACTCGGCTGCTGCATGCAGTAATACTTCAGCCCCGCGCATCGTCAGGCAGCGGGCTACTTCCGGGTAAAGCAGGTCATCGCCCGCCAGGCAGGCCAGACTGCCAATGTTTGTCTTCGCTACCGGGAAGAGCGAGTCATAGCCGTAAGCATCCAGATATAGCCCCCACACATCGTGGGGCGTGGGTATGCCTGATGCATTCAGCCGTCGGTACCGTAGCAGTATATCGCCATTGGGGCCGATGAGAAAGCTGGTCTGGAAGAATAACTCGGGGAAGTATGAATCCTGCTCATAAGCGTTTCCGCTGAAATAGACCTGATGGCGTTGGACCATTACCGATAGAGCCTCATAAATACGACCGTTAATTTCCAGACAGGCTTTGTCGCGCCATTCGTCAATGCTTTCCGTGCCGGGCGCACCCGTCAGAAAAGCTTCGGGTGTCACGACGAGCAAGGTGTCCCGGCCTGCCTGATTCAGTATCGTTGTAAGTTGCTGATCGAGCCGGTTGATAGCAGCCAGCATGTGGGCTTCGGCATCATCACGAGAGGATAAAACAGTTACGGCAGGTGCATTGACCTGCAGAGCAAGGACTTTGTAAGCCATGTAAAATATCGAATAGGTGGGTCTATCTGCTGGCGAACAGCAGAAAACGGCCAGAACTCCGGCTTATTGGTATTGTCTACTACTGGCCTGAATAATAGCGAACTGGCTGATTCCACCCAACAGACGCACAAAAGTCACACCATCAGCGAACTGTCCGATTAAAAATAATCCCGCGACCTGCCGGGGACGACAAATCGCGGGAGTAGCTCGGTGAACAAGATGGCTTATTTAAACGCTGCCACCAGTTGTCGGGCGGCTAGCGCTTGGGCCTGAGCAGCTTCAGGAAGAATGGAATACATGCCGAAGAACTCATGCGTGATACCCGTATACAACTGGTAGGTGACCGGTACACCGACCGACTGAAGCTTGTCGCGTAATTGCATACCTTCTGATTGTAGCGGATCAATTTCGGCACCGATGATCGTCACCGGTGGCAGACCGCGCAGATCGGCCACGTCGACCAGCGAAATATACGGACTGTCGCCGTCAGCCATCGAGTTGAAATATTTGTCGACAAACCACATCACCAGTGGGCGGTTCAGCGGCATGGCGTCGGCGTAGGTGTTATACGAAGGCGTATTCAGGTCGTTGTTCGCCACCGGGAAAACCGACAGAATATGTACGGGTAATGCCAGCCCACGGTCGCGGGCCATCATGGCCACAGCGATGGCCATATTACCGCCAGCGCTTTCGCCTGCCAGCGCTACTTTATCCGGATTGCCGCCGATACTAGCTGCGTTTTGCTTCACCCATTGGTAGGCTGCGTACGAATCTTCGTGAGCCGTTGGAAACTTGTTCTCTGGAGCCAGCCGGTAATCGACCGAAACGACTACTGCGCCCGTGTTCTGGGCCAGCGCCAGCGTCGAGTACTCATATACTTCTGGATTAGCAATCACCCAGCCGCCCCCGTGCATGTATACGATGACCGGAGCCGATGACTTAACGCTGTTCGGTGTATAGACGACAATGCGAATCGGCGTGCCATTGTAGCCGGGAATTGTTCGTTCGCTCTTGGTAACGGCTGCCTGCGGGGGCGCAATCTTGTTTTTATCCAGTAACGAATTAACTGCGTCTTTAAACGAGGGTTTCGTGCGGGCTTGCTGCGCTGACAGGGTTTGAAGCGGGGTTGGATTGAGTCGGCCCAGCTCTTCGATTACGGCCAGCATCTGGGGCGTAATCGTTGGTCCCCACGATGGTTTTGGACTGTTTGACTGAATGCTCTGGCCGGGTTGTACCAACTGTCGGTGGTCGCTGCACGAAGCAACGGTCAGGGCTGCAAGCAGCGATAAACAGATACCCCCACGGACAGATACGTTTCGGGTGTAATTCAGCAGATGGTTTTTCATAAATGTGTTGATTTTCTGAACAGAACCGACTCAGCTACAAAGCGTTTTATATACTTATTCAGTAGCATTGGTGATTTGCCTTTTTCTTACCGATCAATAAAGAATAAACTCGTTTATATGTCTGATAAATAGACTTTTGAACTGTTTACTAAGAATGTTTACGCAAATACGGCTGCTGGTTCAGGAACAAACTCATTACCCCTGCGCTTCAGTGATAAAGTATAGCTGTTTATACACGAGTTGTGTATGCACTTTTCCCTACTTGAACAAATATGACTGTCGATGTACTGGCCATTGGTGCCCACCCTGATGATATTGAGATGACCTGCTCCGGCACGATTCTGTCACTGATTGCACAGGGCAAAACCGTTGCCGCCGTCGACCTGACCCAGGGTGAACTGGGTACGCGCGGAACGCCCGAGATCCGGGCGCAGGAAGCTGCCGAAGGCGCGCGCATCATGAAGCTGTCGGCGCGGGAAAATATGGGTTTTCGCGACGGGTTTTTCCGCAATGATGAGGACCATCAACTGGCGCTAATCGCCAAAATCCGCAAGTACTGCCCACAGATCGTACTGGCCAACACCCCCGACGACAGGCACCCTGATCATGGCCGGGCCGCTGAGCTGGTTGTCGAAGCCTGTTTCTACGCCGGCTTACGGCAGATCAAAACGGTCGATGAGCAGGGCAATGAGCAGGGAGCACACCGGCCCATTTACGTATATCATTACATTCAGGATCGGTCACTACAACCCGACTTTGTTGTTGACATCACGCCATACTGGGACGGGAAAATTGCGGCAATCAAGGCGTATAAAAGCCAGTTTTTCAACCCTGACAGCGACGAACCGGCCAGCTACATTTCGGGAAAATCGTTCATGGATTTTCTGGAGTCACGCACGCGCGAACATGGCCACATGATCGGCGTCGACTTTGGCGAAGGCTTCGTCACCCGCCGTATGCTGGGCGTCAGTGATCTGTTCAGTTTGATCTAATTCAGCCGCAGTACCCGCCGAACTTCATGCAGCCATAAGTCACGTCCGTAGCATGTCCAGTGCGTATCGCCGGGCTGGTAAACGGGTTGACTGGCGCGGGTGTACTGGGAATACACGTTAACGGTTGGTATGCGCAGGCGGGGATGTTGTTGTACCCGTTCGATCAGGTGATTGTATACCGCGCGATTTGGCTCCAGAATCGTCGCTTTGTTCGGGATAACCGCCAGATAAACGTCGTCAAAACCCTGCCGTTTGAACCGATCGGCTGTGGCATTGATGCTATCGACTAATGCGTTGACCTGCCTGTCAGTCAGACTGGAGAAGGAGGACTGCCGCTTAGTACTGTCGGTGTCGGTGTTGAGGAAAATGTGTTGCCTGTCGAGCGATAGGCTGGCTCCCGTGCTGATTCGATCGAACCAGTTCAGGGTGATCTGCGCTTTTAACTCTTTAAACCAAAATGCCCAGTCCTTACTGAATAGCAGCGATTCAAGCCGTTCTTCCACGTCTTCACGGTGCAGATCTTGGTACGTGCGTTTATACCAGGGGACAATGGCGATTCGACCGGTATCCTGCACCACCGACAGTTCGCGGATGGGCTGGTTAAAATGATCACGCAGGTGCCGCTCGACGGTTTCAATAAGCAGGACGTTTCGGTGCGCCGGGTTGAGCTTGGCCTGCTGCGGGAACTCCCATTTGATCCGCTGATAATGGTCGACCGGGAAATCGCTGCGGCCGATGCGTTCGACTTCCGAAAAGCTGTCGCCGATTAGGTAAAGGTCCGTCGTGGCGGTATCGCTGGCGAGATTGGCCGTTGGGCAGGGCGCTGTCGGGGTTTTGAAATGCGGTAGCGCCGATACGCGGTATAGATCGCCGTAGCGATAATCGTCGACTACCAAACCCAAATCGTAAAGCCAATGGCCTACCATTGAGGAAAGTCCCCCCGCCCAAAACAAAATTACAAGGGCCAGCACCGTGTATTTTAAAAAACGCATTATCGGTTTACGGTATACAATTTACGGTATTCGGTTTTTAGTATTCGGTATACGGTTTTCGGAGTTGTCGGCAACCGTAAACTGCATACTGAATACTGTATACCACCTTATCGCATGCGGATGCTGAACAGTTGTACTGTTTTTTGCGCCCCGCTGAGGATGTAAAGTTCGTTGGTCTGGGCGTCAAATTGCAAAGCAACCGGGAAATCGCCGGGAATCGGACGGTCGCCAATGGTGCGGCCATTGAGATCGTAGAGCGTCGTGAATGCCCCCGATTTGATACTGACGATGTTGATCCCTGCTCCGAGCCGATGATAGCGTACGATTGTGGTACCTGGTTGCAGGGCCCGCACGTCGAACTGTTGTTCACCTGTCTGATTCAATACCGCGACTTCCGTGTCGGTTTCGCGCAGCAGCAGCCAGGTTGTCTGCGACTCGTCAGGGAAGAGCTTGAATACGCCCCTACGTACCGGTCGGTAGAGTTGAATGCGCTTCTGAACCTGCCCCGCCGTGCTGAGTTGCATCAGTTCACCTTCTTCAGTAATCAGTTGGATAGCTGTCTCGCCGAACGGCAGTAGAGCCGGGCTTGCCAGTTGTACCAGCGCGGATTCGGCACTTTTACGTTGGATGCGAACCGGAAAATTGGGGAAAGCTGCGCCGTTTTCCTGCCAGTACTGAACAGTACCGTCTGCCTGGGCAGCCAGTATCGTCATACCTTTTGGCGTTGCCTGTACCTGAATGGGATGCTGCAGCGGCAATTTTTGATTTGCAGACGCAATGCGAACAAAAGCCTGTTGCTTCCGGTCGAGAGCATACACTGAACCGTTGGTATGCGTAGCAAGCGCGATCCAGTTGCGTTGCGTAGCGCCACGGGGACGGGTCAGATAGGTGGGGTCAATACCGGCTGGTAAGGCAATCCGTTTGAGCTGAATCTTACGCGGAGCCGGGTCGGCGATGTACAGCGACCGATTGGTCATGAACAGGTACTGCAATCGGCCGTTGTTCAGGAAATCGACGGGCAAGGTGTTGCTACGGATCGGCCCGTCGGTTGACACCGGACCAATTTTATCGCCATACGGAGAGACGAACGTAAGTTGACCGCTACCAGTCTGGGCAAAAAACTGCGCCGAACCCCGGCTGAAGCTACCGGTTACGATGGGCGTGGCGACCAATGGCTCATCCAGTTCGATTCGCTTCTGTAACAGCACCCGGTTCTGTACGGCCTGACTCGCCCGACGCGTCGTTCGGCCTAGTACTACGGTCGACAGAATGTTCTCGTTGCCGTAGCTAGCCTGATACGCCATCGTTTCGAGGTTGTCGAACGACGAGCTTATGCCTTCACCCTGACTGTCGAACAGGTTTT
>JAKONH010000560.1 GCA_022702045.1 Spirosomataceae bacterium | reverse complement strand
GAATACTAAATAATCCAAAATTCATCGGTAGCGGTCTGTTTTTTTACGACTTTTAGATGTCGCATAAATTGACTGCTACCGATGAAAACTATCCTTATTCTAAGCCTCGTTCTTAGCCTTCCCGGTCTCGCCCAAAAAACAGATTCCCTGCGGACATCTTCCGCCCAGCCAAAGCGAACAGGTTACGTCATCAGTCAACAGGAACGGCAGCAGATGGTCGATATGGCGGCCGGCCCGGCAGCGGGTGTCGGCAACGTCCGGACATTCGATCAACGCTATGAAGGTCTGCGCGGTACACCGTATATGTACCCCTACTGGGCCAAAGGCTATGTCGTACTGACAAATGGGCAACGCTATGACAAGGCCCGGCTCAAATACGACGCCTACAAACAGGACCTTGTCATCACCCAGCCCCCCATACGCCCGGATTCCATCGTTATCGATCGCGACCGGGTTAGCTGGTTCGTTATTCAGACGCCCGACAGTGGAGCGGCTATTCTGTTCCGGCATTTTCCAGACGTACGTACCAACGACCCTACCTTGAAAAACAGTTACTACCGGGTGCTATACGACGGCCCGCATGCCCTACTGCAACGCATTGCCAAGACGTTCCGACAGGCCAATTATCAGGGTGCCTACTCGCGCGACGTCCGTTATGATGCCTTCGACAACAAAGCCGATTACTATATTCTCAACCCGGACCGGCGGCTCACCAAGGTAAAACTGGCGACCAAGAATCTGCTATCAGCCCTGACTGACGACTCGTCGACGCAAGTGCCAGCCAACGTTCTCGACGACCTCCGCAAGCGCAGCGTCGATACGGAAGCACAGGCCGTCAAACTGGTCAGCGATTTCAACAACGGCGGAGCCGCATCGTCTAACTAATTTTCCGACCTTGCCGCGTAAACGACCACGCAATTGATTATGCACCGCGCTTCCCTACTATTCACATTGACGGGCTTCCTGCTGACCGGTTCGCTGACGCTGGCCCAGAACGCTGATCCAACGGCGAGTCTGCGCCTGAACAATCTGTCTAGTCCGGGCGGGAGTCCACTTATCTTCCGTATCGATAACCGCTACGAGGGCCAGCACGGTACGCCTTATCTGATCGACACCTGGACCACGGGGCAGATTGCACTGAACGACGGACGGCAGTATAAGGAGGTCCCGCTGAAATTCGACGCGTACCGGCAGGAGGTACTGATGTTGCGCCCAAAGCAGCATAACGACTCGATTATCGTTGACAAAAACACGGTAAGCCGGTTTCTGATTGCTGGGGCTGATGGGCAGTCATACCTGTTCGGACGGTATCCGTCGGCGCAGACGACCGACAACCTGCTGAAGAACGGCTATTTCCTGATTCTGTATTCGGGCAAAAACGCGCTGCTCAAACGCATCGCCAAAACGTTCAAACCGGCGGATTACAAGGGCGGCTATTCGGCCAACGTCCGCTACGACGCCTATAGCGACGCAAATTCGTACTACCTGCTCAAGCCCGATCAGACACTGACCAAACTAAAACTCTCGAAGAAAGCGCTGCTGGAAGCCATGAGCGACCGCGCGGACGCCCTCGGCGCGTATGCCGACAAAGAAAAGCTGGACCTGAAAACCGAAGATGGCGCTACGGCCCTGGTAAAACAGTACGACAGCCTGTAGCTGATACTACAGACTCACCTTTTGGATCGTTCCATCGAACGTCTGTGCGATATAGTAGGTTGACTGACCAACCCGTTTGATCGAGTTTGGAAAATTCAGACCACTCAGCAGAACGCTGTTAGCGGTTGCTGTCGACCGAACTACGCGCCCGGACCGATCGTCAAATCCTTGCCCGTTCCAGGTACCATACTCAACGACAACTGGTTGCTGATTGACGTCCAACTCGATATCGGTGAGCGTTGTCAGCCCTGTTTGAAACACCGACTCTACACCAGTACGATCGTACTGATAGATCGTTGCTTTACCAGTGGGATAAGGATAGCCCGAAAAATTACTGACCAGAAATTTTTGTCCATCGAAGGTAATACCCGTCGGTACAGCCTCCAGTGTATCGCCACCAGACTGAATGATGGGCGGGATGGTGGCAAAAACACTGAATGCACCCGTACCAGCGTTCCGGCGGATAATGGCGTTGGCCGCAGCATCTACTATAAATAAATCGCCATCAGGGCCGGCGGTCAGGTTGAACACGTCCGACGCATTGGTGTCGTTTTGAAACGGGTATGTTCTCACGAACGCACCAATATCCTGATACATCAGGTCGTCGGGCGTGAGGGGCGGGTTTCCCGGCTTGACTGTCGAAATATCGAGTTGGTAGATTCGCCCTTCGACGCCGTGCAGCAGCCAAAGAGTTGTTCCCTGAAGCAGGATATGGTTTAGCCCAAAGACAGCGCCTTCCGGGCTGATGCTGGATGAAAAGCCTTTGACAACGGGATAAACCGTTCCCTGCGGGGTAATCAGGCTTAGCTGACCATCGTTGGCAGTTCCACTGCCGGCCTCCGTAACCCACAGCTGCCCTTGCGAGTCGGCTTCCAGACCCAGCGGCCCCGCTAGGCCAGCCGCTACCTGCGTGATAGCAGAGGGCACCCGGTGATCGGTCAGAATGCTCTGACAACCACCAGCCAGGCCAAGTACGACGGTAGCCAAGCCGATCAGCCATACGTAAGAATTTTGCAACAACAAACCAGTGTATCTCATGAGTACGTCGAGGGCTATGTGAACCGGCACAAATAACGTCCTGTAAGACAAGAGCTGTTTGTCCTTCCAGTAAATTAGGGCGACAGACAGTCGGCGTTTATACCCGTTTCGTCAATTCTGCTCACAGCTTCAGGCGAATACCGACTCGATTAAGACGACCAGCAAGCCAGACGCACAGGAGCGCAAATAGCAGTGATTTGATCAAACCAACACCGCCCGTCAGCAGAACGGCGGGTAGGTGTACACCGGTAAGAACAACAAAGGCATAGGCGAAGTACGGCATCAAATAGCATAATAATGTATCGGTTCCGGCGGGTTTGATAGCCCAAAACAAATCACCCTTACCCCCTATGTCGACCAGCCAATGTAGTGCCGTGAAAGCCAGCAGCGTAAACGCGCTACACAAAAACAGCCAGGCGGGCGTCGCACCCAGCTTCGCCAGTCCCCAGATCGGGCGGGTATAGATCGACAGACCAATCAGCAAAAGACTGGCGATGACGAAACCGATGGTCATACGTTGCGGCTGGCCCCGCTCAACGCAGGCACGAAAAACAGTAGCGGTCAGGGCACCGCCCAGCGTTAGGCCGGCCAGCGTTCCGCCACTAATCGCGTCGGGAATAAGCCGGACCGACGGCGGCAGCAGATTAGCTTTGCCTAGCATACTCAGCGCGCAGAAAGCACCCCAGATCAGGGTTAACACGCCAATTCGATCACGGGCGATTAGCGTTGCCAGCGCCCCAACCAGATACGACCAGCCGATTAGCCCCAGAATGCCCCACCAATGCGGCTGAAACCGGCCCGATGCTTCACCCCGATACACAACCGCCAGTGTCAGCAGGATTAGCCAACCCGTAATTTTCAGCCCCATCACCAGTGGCTTCGCGGTTGTTTTCGGGTAACTGTTCCAGATCAGGACAAACGATACACAGGCCAGCACGTTCCAGACGACCCGCTTCAGCCCCGTTGCGGCTTCGTCGATGTACTCCCCATTGACCAGCCATAGCCCCATGACCAGCAGAGCGAACGTCCGGCTCAGTATATGCCCGACTAGCTGGCCATCGGAGTCACCCCGACTGCGCCGATGCTGAATAGCGAACGGTGCCGACAAGCCCACGATGAACAGGAAGGCCGGGAAAACGATGTCGGCCAGCCCAATTCCGTCGACACCGCCCGGTACGTGTTCCAGCCAGGCCGGGATCGCTGTCAGCGACCATAAATCATTGACAAAAATCATCAGCACCATCGTCAGGGCGCGTAGCACGTCGATCGAGTCGACACGGGTAAGCAGCCGATGAGTCGGATGGTCGGTCATTGAACGGGTTGTTGCGTGCATCGTGGTAACAGCGTCAGGATATATTGTCGGAACGAGCCAGCTAATACCAGGCTTACCAGACAGGCTATTACCTAGTCCCGATAATTAGCTATCCCGGTTTAGTTGTATGGCCGGATAAACTCACTGTCATGCTTATCGATATCACTGATAATACCACCCGGCGCATTGGTATACTCGTACATCTCAAAAATAAGTGCAGGTTGTATTGTTTTCCTGCTCCTCAAACTCGATTCATCGATCGGTTTTTTGTTGATTGAGTACGAAGGCTGTTCGTACTCAATCCATGAGACTACGGACTACTACCCGATATCCGACGTGGTTGCATAGGCCAGTACATGTCGTATGGTATAGCAGGGGCTAAAACAAGTTGATCGGCAGTAAGCTATTTACCGTGTAGAGTACCGATTATTGCACAAAGACTCCCCATGCCTGTTACAAACATGCGCTGTATTCCCACGCTTCTACTGCTGCTATTGACTGTCCTCTCCATCGGATCATGTCGACAGAAGCAGGAGACAACCAGCCCCGCCCCGGAGCCGTCGTTGATCCGGGCAACGAAAACGGCTTACGCCATCGGCGACTCCATTACGATACAGCTAAACCCGTCATTCAGCGTTGACGCTGTTGGCTGGGACAACCAGCCCGTTCAGCCGACAAAAATCAGCAGCGGCCTACTTTCCTTCAAGCCAGCAACGAAGGCCGTTGGCTATCATCAGCTGGTCATTACGGGTCAGACAACGACCCAGAAACGCGTCTCTGACACCTTACAGATTGATGTATGGTCTGATGTTACACCACGACTTCTGTCCTACACGGTTTTACAGACCTACCCACACCAGCGCAGCAGTTTCACACAAGGGCTGGCCTTTCACAACGACGTACTGTACGAAGGAACAGGCCTGAATGGCCAGTCTAAGTTGATGAAGGTAAATCTGTTGACGGGTGGTATTATTCAGTCGGTTGGCTTACCCAGTCAGTTTTTTGGCGAAGGCATAACGGTTGTCAATGACCACGTATACCAACTTACCTGGACATCGGGCCAATGCTTTCAATACACAACGGATCTGGTACTGCAAAAGACCTTCGTCTACCATACACAGGGTTGGGGAATCACGCATCGGGATACCACGTTGATTGTCAGTGACGGTTCGAATCGACTAACTTTCTACTCACTAGGTTTTCAGAAACTCGGCGAAACGGTTGTTTACGACAATCAAGGCCCGGTGACGAATCTGAACGAACTGGAATATGTCAATGGCTACGTGCTGGCCAATGTGTGGCAGACCAATCGCATTGTTCAGATCGATCCGGCATCCGGGAAAGTTGTCGGCGAATTGCGCATTGACTCCAACCTGCCTGCGGGCGTCAACACCACCATAGATGTGTTAAATGGAATCGCGTATCGCCCGGGCGAGAACGCGCTATACATCACGGGAAAGAATTGGCCCAGCCTGTTCAAAATACAGGTAAAAGAACTGTTTGAACAGGGGCATCGGCCCAAAATAGTACTCTAGTTTACACGTAGCCTTACTCGGCAGTTGACGCGAATCGCGGCAACGGTTACTTTTGAGTACTGGGCACTTGCTTTGCCCTTCGTCCCCCGCTACTATGCTTCCTCGTTTACTGATCACTGGCTGGTTATTCCTCTGCCTGCTAAGCAACGCTTACGCCCAAAAACAAAAACCGTTCGATCCGGCCAGCGCAAAGCCGACGCTCGGCATCCCCCCTACCAAAGTAATGGTCTTCGGTGTCTGGCACCTGGACGCAGCCGCTGACAGCTTCAAGGTAGCCTGGCTGGAACCCGTTCTGTGCCGCCTGCGGACCTACAAACCTGACGTTATTCTTACCGAGGCTATGCCCGGCGAACAGGTCATGGGCCTGGATACCTACGCGGCTTACCACGGTAAGGCCGGGCAATACGCTGGTCCAACGCTGGAGATGGCTAAAGCGGCACAGACCCAGCTACAGCTCACGGCTGCTCAAGCCCTGGTGCGGGCCGATAGCTTAGTGGCAATAGGCGATCTGACGCCGGCACAACGACGCCAGCTGGC
>JAKONH010000549.1 GCA_022702045.1 Spirosomataceae bacterium | reverse complement strand
AGTGGTGGGTATCGTCTTGACATTGGGCGACCGCTTATCTGCCGATGGGCCCCTGGGCGGAGCACCGTCAACAACAAATGGCCTGAAAATGCAGGGATTTCGTTTCGTATGGATATGCGTATTGTCTGCCAGCAAGGCAATGGTACTCCAGCAGGCTATAGGGCGTAGCGTACAGTTTACTCTCATTGAAAACCTGGGTAACCTGTCTGGTGCTAATTCAGACCAGCAGGTCCGTAAATTGTCACGTGCTGGCAAAACGGCTTTTACCCACACCTCGAATAATCGAAAACTATGCCAAAGACTTAGCCAAACGATTTACGGATGGCGATATGGTTGTTTGACACGTCCGGCTTTCTACAGACCACTATCAACCACTGGCAACACATACGTAAGCTTACGCACGGCCTGGTAAGGTTGACCCGCATGCTGATGGCAAGGGCCATAGTGAGCGAAAAATATGCCAGCTTTCTGAGCACGCAGTAACTTGTATACATCAGGCCCAAATTGTTAGACACAAAAAAAGCTACCCAGGCTGGGTAGCTTTTTTATACGCACAGAAGAACTCGCTAAAAATCATAGCCCAGTGTGAGGTAAGCGATCGGGCTACCAACCACTTTATTTTCCAGACCCCAAGCGTAATCGAACTTGACGAAGTAACCGAACAGTACCGTTCGAGCTCCCGCCCCGTAGCCAATCAGGAATGGATTTTTGAAGTTAGTTACCGTAGCCCGGAAGGGAATTGTCCCCCCTCCTACTACTTCCGTGTTCAAACTATTCTGCTGACTAAACGGGCCCGGTCCTGTCCAGGCCGTACCGATATCGGTAAAGGCTACCAGTTGCAGATTACGGAGGAAGTTCGACGTCACGTTCCCTTTATAGAGATACTTCACTAATGGTAGCCGTAGCTCGGCGTTGAAGAGCATGTGACTCGTACCAACAAGCTTTCCTAGCCGGAAGCCCCGCAATGGCGCGGCAAAGTCAGCGAAGAAAATACTGCGATAGTCGTACGGAATGTTTGCCCCTACCTGGTTCGGAATCAGCAAGGGGTTATTTGCCGTTTGTTCTTTGATAGCTCCTGCCGTACCAATCCAGTTTTCCATTCCACCCAGGATACTGGCCTTCGGTGCCGGACCACCCGATTGACTAATCGACAGACGGGCGGCCAGAATCATATCACGATGGATGCGCTGATAATGACGAAGATCAAGCGTCAGCCGGCGGAAGCTTTCCGCTGAGGAGCGAATACCTGCGTACTCATCAAAACGAAGCTTGGCACGCGTACCTACCATCAGGTTCATGCCCAGCGACTTCGTATTGTCGAAAACGGCCTCTGCTCGCAGGCCGGCAAAATCGGAAGTGTTGTCGCCTTCCGAAAACGAGGTCAGATCAATCAGGCGGGTGATTGCATAAAATGGCGACACCGTGAAGCGGGTCGTTACGGAGATCGGGTACGACGCCGTCAGCGCGACGCGGTTGTAACGATTCCGCTGATTCAACCCACCCCCATCAACAGCCAGCGTCTGCCGATCAACCCGAATACCGTAATCGATACGATTGGTCAGGTTGGTGTACTCAGCAAACAGGTTACTGTTGCGCAAGGTTGTCGTAATGAATATGCCACCACGCAGCACGTGGTTTTCCAGCATATCGGTAAGCGTAACGTCCTGCTCGAATCCGAAACCCCGTACCGGGTCGACACGCCAGTTCGACACCGCGTCGGTAACACCAAAAATCCCTTTGTACGGAAATGGCCCCCGAATGGTGATATTCTCCCGACGTCGCGTACGGAGTGTTGGCGTTGTTTGTGTAAGTGTACCACCTACTCCTGCTGCTGACCGCCGTTGCCGGGTTTCCACGGCTTTCAGGACATCGGTGTCAAATTTGTAATTGTCGGTGTCGACTTCACCAGGACCTAGTGCCAGGCCCGTTGTTGATATAGGTTGTACCGTATCGGTCTTCGTACTAGTGGTATCGGCACCTGCGGGTCGGGCAATCGTTGTATCCTGCCGCACAGCGGTGGTGGGCCGGGTCGCTGCCGTTCGATTCTGCAACGCCCGTAAGCTGGCAGCGCGCGGTGTGAGTGACGCCGTGACGGCTTGCGTTAGATTTGCCTGTGCCCTATAACCGATATATTCCTGTCCGTTACGCTGACTACTGTAAACAAATCCTCCGCTTTCTGGGATAAGATCATACAGGCGAATGCTCCCGGGCAACGACGTGAGTTGCACCGGTGAGCCGGATTCAGTATTGAGTCGGTACAAATTACGAACGCCCGATGCATCGCTCAAGAAGTAGAACACTGTCTCGCTGGCCGGAATGGGCTGCGTTGCGTTCATGAGCGAGTCAGTCAATCGGGTAAGCGACTTATCACGGGCGCTGCCTTCGTGCGTAAACAAACTCAATTGGTCGCGCGTATCGCGGTAGCTTCCTTTGTCTACACCCAATGTATCCTGCCGCCGGTTTGAACTGAATACGATCTGACGGGCCGTGCGGCCAATGAATGTCGGATAAGTATCGTCGTATAGATCGTTGGTCAGTTGCTGATACGAACCCCGGTTTATACTATATAAGAAGAGATCATTCTGTCCTTGCCGGTCAGCACTCAGGATCAGGCTGCCGCCATCATCCGATGCATCGACCGACACCACCTGCGATAAGCCATTGACCGTCCGGCGAAAATCTCGCTTGGGTTTCTTCTCGAAATTACTGAATCGGTAGATACGCGTCTCACCTTCTTCTTCCGTCAGCACAATCAGGTTGTTGTCGCGCTGCCAGGCTACCAGCGGTGTCGCTGTTCGGGCTATTGATTGGCCGTCGAGCCGGTAGCCCCCGGTCAGTATTGTCGTTTTCTTCCGGTTAGCTGTATTAACAACTTCTACGGCAAACTTACCATCGCGCAAGGTCGAGTAAGCAATGTACTGTTTGTCTTTACTTAGCTTCAGGCTACGTAGTGACGGATTTCCGGCATCGGAACTGACCTTCACCTGAAAATCGTCGGATGCCGGGCGGAACGACTGACCAACTGTATTCGCCATACCGGCGTAGTATTCATTCCATTCACGCAGAAACCGGTTGTACGGAATACCCAGAGTGCTGGAAATGCTTCGCTGTTCGTTTCGTATGATTCGTGTCAGATTCAGGATGTTGGACACGTTATCGCGCCCATATCGCTGTACGATGTAATTCCAGATCGACTGACCAACCCGTTCGGCTTCATAGCCCATTAGCGTCGATGGCTTCTTGATCGCCCGGGTCTGACTCATGCTACGCATGTAATCGTCGAGTTCGAGGCTATTCCCTTCGGCTATATACGCAGCAATGCCGGGCATAAACCAGTCGGGCAACGTCAGCAACAACGAATTCTGGAGCGCGTCTTTCAAACTACCTCCGTATAGCATGTCGTACACGAACAGCATGGCAATGTCGCGAACGACCTGCCGCCGGAAGCTGACCTGATCGCCGGTAAAGGCCAGTTCGATACGCGACTTTGACAGGTTGAGTTCACGACTGCTCAGCCCGCCCTGCGTATTAATGCCGATGTTACTCTGCGCCAGTTCCTGCGGGGAATTGAAGAGAAAAATCTTGACCCGATTATAGGGTGTATAACCAAGCAGTTCTGTTACGCGATCAAACTCCGACTCCGCATACTGCGCCGTCAGGTTAGCGAGCTGCGTACCTTCCTGATAATAATAGATCTCGAAGTTCGAGGTACGGACGATTTTCCAGTCGAAATGCTGGTATTGAATCCGGTTCTTCCCGAACCGCTCCTGAGACGGGTAGTTTTGGCCCAGCGCAATTACCGCCGTCCCCAGCCATAGGCTCAGCAGTACTAAGTAGTGATTTCGCATACGACACCAAAGGAAAGAATGGCACGCGGATAACGCTGATGTTGCCGATCTCCGCAGAATTATAGTTGTCTAACTAACTCAGAACTGTCGTCTGAATCCCTGTAAATCCGTAACATCAGCGTTATCCGCGCGCCGTTCAAAGTAACGTGATTATAACGAAACGCAGCGGGTAATATTCGCTTCAGCGTCGATTTCTTCGCCGTCGAGTAGGTAACGGGCAAACTGTTCGGCCAGATAGGG
>JAKONH010000548.1 GCA_022702045.1 Spirosomataceae bacterium | reverse complement strand
TCGTATAGTTCGCTTAATCATTTCGGTATTTCGGCCGATGTGCTTTACTCGCAGCGGGGTGCTAAATACGAAACACCAGTTCTCAAATTCACGCAGCGCGTAAACTACTTGGAAATTCCGGTTGTGGCCCGGTACTACCTGACACTCAATGGTGATTTCCGGCCCAACATTTTTATTGGACCATCGCTGGGCATTAAGCTCAACGCCCGCCGTGTAAACGGTGAACCAAACACCAACAACATCAACGCTGACAACACCAGCGATTTCCGTGACCTCGATCTGGGTGCTACAGGTGGTTTCCAGCTAAACTGGCGGACAGGTAGCCGGCAGCACTTCCTAATCGATGCGCGTTACACGCTGGGCTTAAGCGAAGTGCAAACTAGTCTGCCCAATCGATGGGGGGCTCGTAATAACCTGCAGAACTCAACGATCAGTATATCGCTGGGCTATGCGTTCGGGGTCGGACCAGAATTCCGTAGCCGCTATAACCGGTAAGCCAGCGTTTTTACTACACTACCTATCACAACGTATATGAAAACCGCGCGCATTGGGTTTACGCTAGTTCTGCTTGGCATTAGCCTGTCACTTGCTTCAGCACAGCAACGATTTAGTGTCGGGCCTCGGGTTGGCGCTAACCTGTCGAGTTTTGCCGGTAACGCAGACGGCAATTCGTACCGTTCGGGTCTGGCTGCCGGTATGTTTGTGATGTACAGTTCGCTCAACCATTTCGGCATATCCGTCGACGCATTGTACTCACAGTTGGGCGCTAACTATTTGGCCACCGATGCGCTCTCACAAACGCCGATCACGTACAAGCAACGGCTGACGTACATTGAAGTGCCAATAGCGCTGCGCTATTTTCTGACGCCGGGCGGCAAGTTTCGGCCGAACCTGTTTGTCGGGCCATCGTTAGGTTTTCTGGTAAAAGGTGAAAGTTTGCCAACCGAGCGATTGGGCATCTTATTCCCTACGATTGACAACACATCATCGTTCCGCCCGCTCGATTTAGGCCTGACAGCCGGTGTTCAGCTCAACTTCCCCGGTTTCGGTGAACGGCAGCGCTTTTTGATCGACGGACGGTATCGATATGGCTTGAACGATGTTCGGAAAGACAACAGCGCCAACTGGCACAATTCAGCTTTTACGCTGACGTTAGGTTACAGCTTTGGTGTCGGCCCGGAGTACCGTAGCCGCTATCAACAATAGCTATATCTTTCACACAAACGGCCCGCCTGAACTAAATCAGGCGGGCCGTTTACGTTTTAATCGACCATGTCTGGGTCGTCAGCGATGCGCGTATTGTCGTAACACATGTTGAGTGTTGCCATCTCATCGGTCGTGAGTTTGAAATCAAATACGTCGAAATTAGCCTGTATCCGCTCCCGATGGACAGATTTTGGAATGGTTACCGCTCCCTGCTGAATGGACCAGCGTATCAGCACCTGAAACGTGCTCTTCTGATGGCGTTCAATGGCGATCAGACGTAGGTCGTCGTGTTTTTTGCCCCGAACCAAGGGCGCGTATCCCTCCACCTGAATGCCTTTGCTTCGGCAATAGTCCAGTACGTCGGGTCGGTAGCAGTAAGGGCTCAGTTCAATCTGATTGACAGCCGGCATTATTGTAGCCTGACTAATCAATTCAGCCAGATGCTTCGGGTAATGATTTGACACCCCAATTGCCCGCACACGTCCCTCGGTATACAGTCGCTCCAGTGCACGCCATGTGTCGTGACGGAATTGCTTTACCGGCCAATGAATCAGATACAGATCAATTACATCACATTTGAGTTTGCCAGCACTATCCTCGAACGCGCGAAGTGTGTTGTCGTATCCCTGATCGGCATTCCATACTTTAGTCGTGAGAAATACGTCGGTCGTGGGTAATCCGCTACCTTGGATAGCCGCTGCCACTTCCGCTTCATTGCCATAAATCGATGCGGTATCGATTAGTCGACAACCCATTTCTAAAGCCCATTCCACGGCTTGCTGCACTTCATTGTTACGGTTGGGTGCGTAAACACCTAAGCCGAGTAACGGCATTTTGACGCCGTTGTTGAGTGTAACGAATTCGTTCTGCATGGTATGCTGATTAGTATGTAATGGTCTTGACGTGTTGTAGTCTACACGCATCATAGTTGCCTGACTAAGTTGAGGATTGATACCACTTGATCGACTTTTAACCAATTTTTAATAGTTATAAATCCAGTTGTGGTTATCTGCCGTATAGGAATGCGAATCGCGCTGCTGCTTCCGGCAGCGACACTTACTTAACGCTGTAAACTATGCTTACGAAGAAACAACTACGCTTTTCGGCAGGAATACTAGCCATCGGCTCACTGCTTTCCCTAAATGCCTGTCAGGATCGGCAAACGCTTGATCCGCAGGGCGCATCGACAACAGCCAATGCCCGACTCGCAGCTAATTTTGATTTTTACGTGCTGACCGACAACAATCGGCTGGTAAAGCTGAATACAGCCAGCCCATCGGCTAGTCAGGAAATGATTACTGTTACGGGGGTACTCAACAACGAGCGACTAACGGGTATTGACTTCCGGCCAGCCACCGGTCAGCTATACGCCATCAGTAACGGTAGCCGGCTATATACAATCAATCTGCGTACAGGTGCTGCTACCCCTGTTGGTGCAGGACCACTCTCATCGGCCGTTACGGGCGATGCTGTCGGATTTGATTTTAACCCTACCGTCGACCGTATCCGGCTTGTATCGAACCGGGGCCAGAACCTGCGCCTGAACCCAGAGACTGGCGCTGTCATGACGGTCGATGGACCAATCAACGGTGTCGCAGGAGCGTCGATATCTGGCGTTGCCTATACCAACAACCGCTCGGGTGTAACAACTACAACTCTGTACGACATCGATCCTGTAACCGATAAGCTGTATCGGCAAAACCCGCCTAACGACGGGGGCCTGGTCGAAGTTGGTCCCCTTGACGTCGATATTGCCGGGCAGAGTAACTTCGATATTGCACCCAACGGTAGTGCTATTGCTATGATGATTAGTAACGGCGTTCAGGGGCTGTACGAAATTAACCTGACCTCCGGCCGGGCCGAGCTAATCGGTAACCTGCCCAGCGCCATGAGTATTGTCGGCCTGGCTATTCCGACTGAGCCTATCGCGTATGTGGCAGATGGTATGAACATGCTGCACTACATCAATCCGGAAACCGGTGCTACGCACGCGACAAAAGCCATTTCTGGTCTGCAGACTGATGAAACGCTGCGAGGCATTGATATGCGTCCGGTAAACGGACAACTGTACGCTCTTGGAACGACAAGCCGAATCTACACGATCAACCTGTCAAGCGGAGCTGCTACAGCCGTTGGCGCTCCTATTTCGCCGAGTGTTTCGGGTGATGTTGGATTTGATTTCAACCCCACCGTCGACCGAATTCGCATTGTTAGCAACGATGGGCAGAACCTGCGCTACAATCCGAACGACAACTCGGTAACTGTCGACGGTCGATTGAATCCGGGCAGTCCCAACATAACGGCGGCTGCTTACACCAACAACTTCCCCGGCGCTACATCGACAACGCTTTACGATATCGACACCCGTACAGGGAATGCCATGTTGTATCGGCAAAACCCGCCAAACAACGGTGGTCTGGAACTGGTCGGTGGTCTGGGCCGGCAAATCGAAGGCGGTAACGGTTTCGACATTGGCGGTGCTTCGAACGTAGGACATGCCGTATTACGCGTCGATGGTATCACCCGGATGTATACGATCAACCTGATGACCGGCGCGTCGACCGAACGTATGCCAATCGCGGGTAATCCATCCGTACGTGGCTTCGCCGTCGGATTGGGCTTCTAGTAAGCCGGTTCACTTACAAAAATGCCCCGCTACTCAACTGAATAGCGGGGCATTTTGCGTTTAATCAACGTATCGCTCGTAGCAGCTGTTGGGACTAATAATTTCCGTGACGCCGATCTTCTCTAGCGGAAGTAAGTGTTTTGTATCACCGCTTACAAGGAGATGCGCCTTGACGAAAAGGGCAGCCTGCAACACATAGTTATCACCGGGATATACGAAATCGGCAGGTAATTCATCGGTTGGATAAACGACCTGACTATCATACCTAACCTGATCCAAGACCGCATGCTGCACTGTGACTGGTAGACCAAATTTATCTCTACTCAACACATCGCTAAGTTCGTCCAGTATCCATTCTGTCGTAAATAGCGTGTAGCGTTCAGTACAATGCTGATAAATAGCTCTTGCTTTTCCCTTGAGAACCAAAACATTGGTATCAAAAGCAACAGAAATAGAAGCCTGAGAACGCAATGGCGAACTCATATTCGAAGTGAAGTTATATTAATTTACAGCAGCCTCTTTGCTGGAATCGGTTCATAAAAGTTTGCTAAATGTAAACAGTGTCACGAGACTTCACCGTAAATATCATCTTCTGTAAAAAAGCCTTTCGCTTGTATATACGGCTGAGCTTCCAACAGAATTTTATTCATTCATAGTTGTCCTAGATAATTACGAATAGCCTTTCTGACTAAATCTTCCTGCGGAGTTTGCAGTGATGCAGTGGCTTCTTTAAGGTCAACGGCTACTTTGTCTTCCAGTTCAATAGCAACGACAGTCATAACCCTTAATCTCTTTGCGTATGTACAAATAGCTACTTTTCTAACGCAAACTGCAATAAACAGTTGTGCCACACCGAGTTAGCGTGGCACAACGAAAGATGGCAGACTAATTTTACCGGCTCAGGTACAGATTCCGTTCGGCGTAAACCTTCTGGAAGAAATCGTCGGTCAGGTCATCGATAAAATAGATGCCTTCGCCGGTCGATTTCATTTCGGGACCAAGCTCCTTGTTGACGTTAGGGAATTTGCTGAATGAGAACACCGGAATCTTGATCGCATAACCCCGTTTAACGGGTTTGAAATTGAAATCTTTCACCTTCTTATCGCCCAGCATTACCTTCGTCGCGTAGTTGACGTAGGGTTCCTGGTATGCCTTACAGATGAAGGGTACCGTACGGCTGGCGCGGGGATTAGCCTCAATGATATAGACAACCTCGTTCTTGATCGCGAACTGAATGTTGATCAGGCCAACCGTTTTCAACGCGACAGCAATCTTCTTCGTATGCGCTTCAATCTGCTGAAGTACGTTTTCGCTCAGGTCGAATGTTGGCAGCACCGCATATGAGTCGCCGGAGTGGATACCCGCCGGTTCGATATGTTCCATGATACCGATGATATACACATCTTCACCGTCGCAGATAGCATCGGCTTCGGCTTCGATCGCATTTTCGAGGAAGTGGTCGAGCAGGATATTATTGTCGGGAATGTCCTGCAATATCTTCATTACGTGCTGCTCCAGTTCGTTCTCGTTAATGACGATCTTCATGTTCTGGCCACCCAATACGTAGCTGGGTCGTACCAAAAGTGGGAAGCCCAATTCGCGCGACAGTTCGATAGCCGCTTCTGACTCGCGTACTGTACCGAATTTTGGATAGGGAATGTCGAGCTTTTGCAGCATCTCCGAGAAGTGTCCCCGGTCTTCAGCCAGATCAAGCGCTTCCCAGCTTGTGCCGATGATTTTGATCCCGTAGCGGGTCAGTTTCTCAGCCATTTTCAGTGCCGTCTGACCACCCAGCTGTACGATAACGCCTTCCGGCTGCTCGTGCATGATAATGGCGTGAACGTGCTCCCAGAACACCGGCTCGAAATACAGCTTGTCGGCAATATCGGGGTCGGTCGATACCGTTTCCGGGTTACAGTTGATCATGATCGTCTCGTAACCCGCTTCTTTGGCGGCCAGGACGCCGTGTACGCAGGAATAATCGAACTCGATACCCTGTCCGATACGGTTCGGGCCAGAACCCAGTACAACAATCTTTTTCCGATTCGACCGGATCGATTCGTTACCGGGCAGATCCGAAACGGGTTCGGGACGGTCCTGCGTAATCGGCAACTGATTGTTGAAGGTCGAGTAGTAGTACGGTGTACGGGCTTCAAACTCAGCCGCGCAGGTGTCGACGCACTTGAACACCCGGCGAATATTATGCTGCTGCCGGTACTGATAAATCTTGCTTTCCCGTACCTGTAGCAGGTGGGCCAACTGGCGGTCAGCATAGCCTTTCTGCTTGGCGGTGCGCAGCAATTCAGGTGGCAAATCGTCGAGGTCGTATTTCTCGATTTCGCGTTCCAGCAGGATCAGTTCTTCGATCTGATGCAAGAACCAGGCGTCGATCTTGGTCAGCTGTTGAATCGTGCGGAACGACATACCCGCCTTAAAGGCGTCGTAGATGTGGAACATCCGGTTCCAGCTTGGGTGCGCCAGACTGTGCTTCAGCGCGGCTACGTCGGTCAGTTCGCGTCCATCGGCGCCCAGCCCGTTGCGCCGGATTTCCAGTGACTGACAGGCTTTTTGTAGAGCCTCCTGGAAATTCCGGCCGATACCCATTGCTTCACCTACCGACTTCATTTGCAGACCCAGCGAGCGATCGGCACCGGGGAACTTGTCGAAGTTCCAGCGCGGCACTTTCACGATCACGTAGTCAATAGCTGGCTCGAAGAAGGCCGAGGTCGTGCCGGTGATTGGGTTGATGAGCTCGTCGAGGTTATAGCCAACCGCCATTTTGGCAGAAATCTTGGCGATGGGATAACCCGTCGCTTTTGATGCCAGCGCCGATGAGCGACTTACCCGTGGGTTTACCTCAATAACGATGATGTCGTCGGTCTGGGGATTTACGGAGAACTGAATGTTACAGCCACCTGCAAACTGCCCGATGCCGCCCATGACCCGGATTGCCAGATCCCGCATTTGCTGATACAGCGTGTCGGGCAGGGTCATCGCGGGCGCTACCGTGATCGAGTCGCCGGTGTGAATACCCATCGGGTCGAAGTTTTCGATCGAGCAGATGATTACGAAGTTACCATTGTTGTCGCGCAGCAGCTCCAGCTCATATTCCTTCCAGCCCATCACGCTTTGCTCGACCAGTACTTCGTGAACTGGCGACGCGTGAAGGCCGTTTGTCAGCGCTTTATCGAACTCTTCGGGGGTGTTGACGAAGCCGCCACCCGTACCGCCAAGCGTAAACGACGGGCGGATAACCAGCGGGAAGCCGATTTCCTGCGCAATCTCCTTGCCTTCCAGGAATGAGCGGGCCGTGCGGCCTTTACAGACGCCCGCACCCAACTGAAGCATAAGCAGCCGGAATTTCTCCCGGTCTTCGGTGGTCTCGATCGCTTTGATGTCGACCCCAATGATTTGTACGCCGTATTTGGTCCAGATACCGGCTTTGTCGCAATCGATGGCCAGGTTCAGTGCTGTCTGACCGCCCATTGTTGGCAGGACCGCGTCGATGGGACGACCCATTTCCCGGTGCTTTTCCAGAATCTCGACAATCGACTTTTTCTCCAGAGGTTTCAGGTAGACATGATCCGCATTGATAGGATCTGTCATGATCGTCGCTGGATTGGAGTTGATGAGCGACACCTCAATGCCTTCGTCGCGGATAGACCGGGCGGCTTGCGAACCGGCGTAATCGAATTCACAGGCCTGACCGATTACGATGGGACCCGAACCAATAATCAGAACCGAGCGGATGTTGGTGTTTTTTGGCATTATTCAGCAGGACAACAAACTGGCGCAGCCGAGCGCTGCACCGTAAACGATTGTATTCGACAGTACAATGAC
>JAKONH010000523.1 GCA_022702045.1 Spirosomataceae bacterium | reverse complement strand
GCACCAAAGAGTGAGCCAAGTTGGTCGTTCCCTGTGGTACCAAACGAAGCCCGCAGTTTAAGATCGCTTACATAACGCCCGCCCTTCAGGAAATCTTCCTCCGAAATCAACCAGGCACCAGACACCGATGGGAAGAAGCCAAATCGGTTGTTGGCACCAAACCGGCTCGATCCGTCCAGACGACCAATAAAGCTCAGGTCGTACTTCTTATTGAAGTTGTATTTGATATTGCCGAATACTGAACCCTTACGATAGCCTGTCCACGAACCACTGATGTTTTGCGGTAGTGCAGCAGCACTGGCGTACTTAAAGTCCGGTGTTGGAACGTTGGTGATATTCGTCAGCAGGTTTTCGTTGATATCAGAACGGTACTCAGCCCCCAGTAATACGCCGAAGTCGCTTTTGCCAACAGTTTTGGTATAGTTCGCCGTAATGTTGGTCAGGAAGTTTTTGTTCTCGTTAAACTGATCCTGTATCCGGCCCCGCACGTTGATACCGTCGGCAGTACGAGGATCTGAGAAATTTTTTCCCCGAATCGAGCGATAGTCCAGACTGACAAATGGCCGAATCGTCAGGTTGTCGGATACTTTATAGTTCAGCGCAATACTGCCGACAAACTGATTGATGTTAGCCCGAATCTGGTTTAGTTCGCTGACCTGTACCACGTTCTGGTTCAGGATACCCGGAATGCCGCCTTGAGATGGTGTGCCGTTATAACTGCCATCGGCGTTGTAAATGGCTACGCTGGGTAAAATAAGGGGTGACGAGAAAGCACCAGCTCCTAGGAATGAGCCGCCATTCGGTCCGCCGAATTGACCATTGGAAACGATCGTGCTTAATTTCAGTGTCTGGTCGATACTGAGTTTGCTGTTGATCTGATGCGTTAGTGTCGTGTTGAGCGTACCCCGTTTGAAATTGACATTGACGACGTTGGCACTCTGGGTGTAGTAAGACCCCGATACGAAGAAGCGGGTCTTTTCGTTACCACCATTCAGTCCTAGTTCGTAGTTGTCGGTCTGTCCCTGCCTGAAAACGGCGTTCTGCCAGTCGTAGGTAGGCAGGGCAGCAATATCAGCATCACTAAGGTTCGTTGGCAGGCGAAGTGTTGATAATACCGTCGAGCGGGCAGCATCGGCAGCCGTACCTGCATTGACTAGGTTCTCTGTCCGAAGTTGGATCCACTGCTGCGTATTCAATACGTCGAGCTTTTTGATCGGATCAGCCAGCCCTTTATAATAATTCAGCGTGATCTGCGTTTTACCGGCTTTGCCACGTTTGGTTGTTACCAGAACAACGCCGTTGGCTGCCTGCGAACCATAAATTGAAGCCGCAGCTGCGTCTTTCAAAATCTCGACGCTTTCAATATCGTTCGGGTTAAGAAACGATAGTGGGTTACTGCTGGTAAAGCTGGAGTTATTTGTCGAGTTGATTTGTACACCGTCAACAACGTAGAGTGGATCGCTACCAGCTGAGATCGAGCCGACGCCCCGAATACGAATCTGAATGGCACCACCCGGTACACCGTTGGCCGACGTGACCTGAACGCCCGCAGCCCGACCCGCCAGGGCTTTGTCGAAGCTACCGACAGGCAGGTTTTGAATGGTAGAGCCGTTTACTTTCGAGCTTGCCCCGGTAAATTCACGGCGGTTTACCGAACCGCCATAGCCTGTTACCACTACCTCGTTGAGGGCATTGGCTGAGCTTTCAAGCGTAACCGTAACATTGGTACGGTTACCGATCGATACTTCCTGGTTGGTGAAACCGATGAAGCTGAATACCAGCGTACTGCGCGGAGAGGCCGTGATGCTGTAGCGGCCATTCGCGTCAGTAGTGGTGCCCCGTGTTGTACCCTTTACCTGCACGCTCACACCGGGTAGGGCGGAGCCGTCGTCTGATGAAGTGACCCGGCCACTTACTGTTGCATCCTGCGCCATAACTGATAGGCAGAAGAACAACGAGAGTAGCCAACTTCCGAATAGAAGTTTTCTCATAGGATTTACTAAAGTAGAATTAGAAAAGTGAAATTGAGATTCTACAGAAAAATCAGGTGACAAAATTATGTCTTAACATGCTTTTAACAAATAGTATATTTCGATTCCGGATTAAATTGCCAATTATTCTGACTTAAAAGACTTAAAAAAGAAAAGCAATGCGTATAAATCTAACAGGAATTAGTACAATCGTTGTAGGTAGTCTAGTGACTGCATCGGCTCTTGCACAGTCATCATCGCTGAACGCGCGGATGGATAAAACCGCCGAAGGTCTTGAGAAAAAAGTCGTTGGCTGGCGTCGTGATTTTCACCAGCACCCGGAACTCGGTAACCGTGAATTCCAGACCGCCGGTAAAATTGCCGCTCATTTGCAGGCGCTGGGTATCGAGGTGAAAACGGGTGTTGGCAAAACGGGTGTTGTTGGCTTGCTGAAAGGCGGCAAACCGGGGCCTGTCGTTGCGCTGCGTGCTGACATGGATGGTTTACCAGTTACCGAACGGGTCGAGGTGCCCTTCAAATCAGAAGCCCGGACCGAGTATAATGGGCAACAGACGGGTGTCATGCATGCCTGTGGACACGACTCACACGTGGCTATTCTGATGGGTGTCGCCGAAGTATTGGCGTCGGTGAAGAATGACCTGCCCGGTACTGTGAAGTTTATTTTCCAGCCGGCCGAAGAAGGGGCACCCGCTGGCGAAGAAGGGGGCGCGGAACTG
>JAKONH010000522.1 GCA_022702045.1 Spirosomataceae bacterium | reverse complement strand
TGGCCCGGCCATCGACGCGGCTCAGGGGTTTTCCGATTGCGTTGCTCATAGGTCGGGTTTATTCGGTTGGTTCCTGTTTGGCGGCTATACCCAGCGCGCGTACGATGGCCCGGTGGACCAGTTTGATCTTGAAGCTGTTGTGTTCGAAGCCACGTGCGCCCTCAATCAGCGCATCGGCCAATTTAGCATAGTTCTCTTTTGTAGCTTTCTGTCCGATCAGCAGCGCTTCGGCTTCGGGTTTGCGCCAGGGTTTATGGGCCACACCACCCAGCGCCACGCGGACGTCTGTTACGGTATCACCGTCGAGTTCAAGAGCGGCAGCAACCGACACCAGCGCAAAGGCATATGATGCCCGATCGCGTAGCTTCAGGTACGTGTGGTACTCCGAAAAGCCTTTAGCAGGCAGATCGATGGCTGTAACCAGTTCGTCGGGGCCCAACGTGTTGTCGTACTGTGGGTCTTCGCCGGGGAGCCGATGGAAATCTGCCATCGGTACGGTGCGCTCGCCATTGGGGCCTTTTACCCGAACGGTTGCATCGAGAGCCGCCAGGGCAACGCACATGTCCGAGGGGTTAGTGGCAATGCAGGAGTGGCTCGTACCCAGAATTGCATGAATGCGATTGTAGCCGTTGAGCGCACCACAGCCCGAACCTGGTTCCCGCTTGTTGCAGGCCGTCGCCAGATCGTAGAAATAATAGCAACGGGTCCGCTGAAACAGGTTGCCGCCGTTGGTTGCCATGTTCCGCAACTGGGGCGATGCACCGGCCAGAATCGTTTGTGACAGCAGTGGGTAGCGTGCAATGACCCGTTCGTCGTAGGCGGTGTTGGCGTTCGTGACGAGAGCCCCCAATCGTAAGCCACCGTCTTCGGTTTCCGTAATCTCCGCCAGAGGCAGGTGGTTGATGTCGATGAGTCGTTCAGGCCGCTCAACGTTTTCCTTCATCAGGTCGAGGATGTTCGTGCCGCCCGCGATGAACTTGGCCGCCGTTGCCTGTTGCTGGTCGTTGATAGCCTCGGCAACGTCAGTGGGCCGGGCGTAAGTGAAACTGTTCATAGCTTAGGGTTTTTCGGTCACATGCATAACTTCCTGAATGGCATCCACGATGTTGGTGTATGCACCGCAACGGCAGATGTTGCCGCTCATCAGTTCGCGGATGTCGGCCGTCGTCCGGACATGCCCTTCGTTGATCATGCCTACTGCCGAACAGATCTGACCAGGTGTGCAGTAGCCGCACTGATACGCATCATGATCGATGAACGACTGCTGGACAGGGTGTAGCTCACCAGTCGATTCGGCCAGCCCTTCGATCGTTGTAATGGACGCACCTTCTTTCATGACAGCCAGCGTCAGACAGGAGTTGATCCGAACGCCGTCAACCAATACGGTACAGGCGCCACATTGGCCATGGTCGCATCCTTTTTTGGTACCGGTTAGATGCATATGCTCACGCAGCGCATCGAGCAGGCTGGTCCAGGGGGCCAGCATCAGCGAACGGTCTACTCCGTTGATTGTCAGGCGAACCGGCTGGGGTGTTGGCACCGACGGGGCACGGTCGATGCTGATAGGGGCCAGAGTTTCCATATAGCAGAGGTGATTTTAACAGTATACTCTAGTAAACTGCTGGAACTCTATTTTGTCAGGGGATATGGCTATACGTCCAGTAAATGGCCAGGTTATAGTACGTATATAGCTGACTATCAGTAAATGTTGTATTTAATACAGAATGAATTTAAATAAGACTTTAAACTATTATCAGTGCAAGTAACCTAATTTACAGGCCGAATTGCGCGGGGATCAATAACGGCTACCTGACCAGCGCATTCACTTAAATCAATCGACCAAACGCTATGACCCTGATTAACAAGAATTCTCGTCGCGACTTTTTAAAAGCCGGTGCGCTGGCCACTGCGGCTACCCTACTGCCCCGGCTGGATCTGCTTGCGGCTCCGGCTACGCAGCATGCTGGCTTGCAACTGTATACGCTGCGAAATGAACTGGCTAAAGACGTCGACGGGACGCTGCGGCAAGTCGCTAAAATTGGCTACAAAGAGGTCGAACTATTTGGCTATAATGGCAAGTACTTCGGTAAGTCGGCCACCGAAATGAAGACGCTTTTGAAGGACCTGGGCCTGGCCGTGCCGAGTGGACACTACACAACGGGTAAAGTTCAAAAGGGGAAAGGAACGCTGCTGGACGGCTGGAAGCAGGCCGTCGACGATGCGGCTACACTCGGTCAGAAGTACATGGTCTGCGCCTATCTGTTTCCTGACGAACGGACCAAGCTGGACGATTACAAAGAATTTGCCGACCTGTTTAACAAATCGGCGGAGGTATGTAAAGCGGCTGGCATACAGTTTTGCTATCACAACCACGACTTTGAATTTAAAGCTATGGACGGGCAAGTTCCGTACGACATCCTGCTGAAAAACACCGACGCAAAGCTGGTTAAGCTGGAGCTGGATCTGTACTGGGCCACCTTCGCCGGACAGGATCCCGTGGCGCTGTTCAAGAAAAGCCCCGGCCGGTATCCGCTCTGGCATGTGAAAGACATGGAGAAAGACGGCGATCATACGTTTGCGCCTGTCGGGACGGGGTCGATCAACTTCCAGCGCATCTTCGACGCAAAGAAAACGGCGGGCATGACTCATTACTTCGTTGAGCAGGATCAGACCAAAGGCCCCGCCCTGGAAGCCATCGCGACGAGCTACAAAAACCTCGGCAAAATCAACGTGTAAGGAGTATAGCCAGGATTACAGCCCGGCGGCCCGGCTGTAATCCTGGCTATACATTGTAAAATCGTGTGCAGGCTTTACTGGCGGGTGTTCATGGTTAGCCGTATGCCCGGTGCCAGCCCTGTAACGACCGTCGGTAGCAGCGACGGCGTAATGCGAATAGACAGATTGTCCGATAAATCGAAGTTCATCAAGTGTGCCGCTGCGTTAGCCTCTACTGCATTCAGTGCCCATCCGACAACCGTCAGGATAAGGGTTAGGTCGCGCTGCTGGTGGAACTGATCACCGGCTCGCTCTAATTGCTGTATGCTCAGTATACGGCTGTCTTCGTTCCGGTGCTGACTGATAAATAGGCTGCCTCATAACCTGCCATATACGTAGCGTATAAGTGCTGATTGGTCTGAAAAAAGTAGAAAGCGGCACCGGCTCCTCCATAAATAAGCCCAAGTTTCCAGGGTTGACGATTGTAAAGCTGTCCCAGTCCGGGAAACACCAGCGAACGCACGGTTGCTTTGCGCGGGTCGCGCTTCGTGGCGGTATCGGTGTGCGTCAAACTATCTTTAGTCAGCCACTGATACGTCGTTGTGGTAGTTAGCGCGGATACGCTTGTTCGTGGAGCCCCCAGTCCGCTACTGGAACTGGCAAGAAGGCCAAACAGGAAACAAAGGAAACAGTGCTTCATGCGAAGACAACGCTCGGTTACCTGCCTGTTTGCTGAATGACAATCTCCTTTTAAGGTGTTTTAACGAGCTAAATAGTTTGTCAGTCAACGCTCTGTCCCCGACCCAACACCATCGAAAAGATTTACAGACAGGATTACAGGATTGACAGGATTTAAAATCACTAATTCTGTCAATCCTGTAATCCTGTCCGAAATAGTCTGTTATCCGCGGGCCGGCTGTGCCGATAATACGGGTTGCGAGGCCGGTTGGCGTTGCTGGAAGGTACTGAGCAGTTTGTCATATACACCCAGCAGTTTGTTCCGCTCGTACGACCACGATAGCTCGTTCAGGACGCGATTATAGCCAAATTCACCCATCTGCTGCCGTACGGCTTCATTGTCGAGCAGGTACGTGATTTTATCGGCGAAGTCGTCGATGTTATGGGGTTCGGCGTAGAGCGATGCCTGCTGTGCTGAGAAGCGTCCTTCCTTCAGATCGAATTGAACGACAGGCTTTTTCAGGGCCATGTACTCCATGATTTTATTCATGGTCGAGAGGTTGTTCATCTCGGTTGGCCGGTCAGGATTCACGCAGACGTCAGCCGTGTTGAGCACCTTAAGCAATAGTTCGTCAGGTACGCGACCATAGAAATCAACGTAGTCGGTCAACTGCATGTCGACCGCTAGCTTCTTCATGTCGTCAAGACTAGTGCCGCCACCGACAATGGCGAACTGAACATCCTGTCGTTTGGCCACGATCTTTTGCACCGCTTCCAGCAACAGGTCGATTCCTTCGCTTTCACAGATGACACCCAAGTAACCCACCAGATACCGACGGCCTTTTTTGCAGGCTTCGTCGCCCGGCATGATCCGCAGACGGTCGAGTTTGGGACCACTGCGCACAATCGTTACGTCGTCAGGGTTCATACCCCCCCGCTGAATGGCGATCTGCCGGTACGACTCGTTCGTGGCAATGCTGACATCAGCAACGCGGTAGGTGATCCGTTCGAACAGCAACATGAGCCGGTAGAAAAAGTCTTTCCGCTCGAACTTGGCGATGTAAAACTCCGGGTTGATGTCGTGGTGATCGAACAGGTATTTGACACCAAATAGTTTGAATGGTAAAGCGACGGTAAAGATCAGGTCGGGCGGGTTACAGCCGTGGATGACCTGAAACCGCTTTTTTGCGAAAATCTTGATGGCATACCAGTACCACCAGAAAATCGACGTGCCGTATTCGATCAGGTAGCCCAGCGGCCCCGACGCTTCGACGGGGAGTGGGTGGCGGTAAATGTCGATGCCGTCGAGCTGCTCGAAAGGCGTGGTAAAACCTTTCATGCGCGGGCAGATGATGCTCACGTCGGCTCCGGCTTCACGCAGGGTTGTGGCTTCCTGCCACACCCGCCGATCAAACGGGACCGGCAGGTTTTCCACGATGATGAGCACGTGTTTCCCGATAAGATGGGAATAAGAGGGAGTATGCATAGGGAATGAAAAATTGGTATTCAATATCCGATTTACGGTTTTCGGTGGGTCGACTGCCAATCGACGTTACCTTGCACACTATTGTAAACCGGATACCGTAAACTGAAAACGCTTTTACCGAAATACGCCTGTCGTGGGGACGTCGGCCGCTTCCTGCGACCAGTTGATACCGATGTACTGATTGCTGGCGTCCATGTCGATAGGGAGCCGAACGAGGTCGAGGATAACTTTGCCGGTGGCTTCTTCAGCGAGAGCGATAAACTCGTTTTCTTTCGTGCAGATGACCAGTACGTCGGCCCAGTTTACGAGTTCGCGGGCATCCTGCACCAGCAGGCGCGACAGATGCGGAATGTGCTGATCGATGTATTCCTTGTTGGTGCCGGTCAGCTTGGACGTGTGTACGTTGCGGTCGTAGATTTTCAGCGCAAAGCCTTTCCCCAATAGTGTTTCGGCCAGGTCGACGGCGGGGCTGTTCCGCAAATCATCGGTACCCGCTTTGAAGCCGATGCCCAGGAAGCCGATATTGCGATGGCTGTACCGCATCAGCAGCGCAATCGCACGCTGCATCTGAATCTCGTTGGTCCGGTGAATGCTGCTGATAACTGGTACCTGCAAATACAGGTCGTGGGCCAGCGTTTGTAGTCCTTTCAAATCTTTCGGCAGACACGAGCCGCCGTAGGCGAAACCCGGTTTGAAGTAGTAGTTCGAGATATTAAGCTGTTTGTCTTTGCAAAAAATATCCATTACCTCGTGCGAGTCGATACCCAGCGACGAGCAGATGTTCCCGACCTCGTTGGCAAACGAAATCTTCAGTGCATGGTACGTATTGTTGACGTACTTCATAATCTCGGCCGTCTTAGTCTCAGCCACGATCACATCGGCAGGCAGCTCATCGTATAGCTGGCGAATCAGCAGCCCCGCCCGTTTCGACTCCGTACCGATCAGGGTAAGCGGTGGGTGATAGTAATCGTGAACGGCAGTGCCTTCGCGCAGGAATTCGGGATTGCTTACCACCGCAAAGTCGACATCGCGCTGCAAACCCGACCGATCCTCAATCATGGCTGCAATTTTGGCACAGGTGCCGGGCATAACCGTCGATCGTAGCGCTACAATGTGGAACGAGCCGGGTACCAGTTCGGCTTTCTCCCGCAGCACGTCGCCAAAGTGGCTGGCGACACTCATAATATAGCTGAGGTTCAGATGCCCCTGTGCCGTCGTCGGCGTCCCAACCGCGATGATCGACAGGTCGGTGTTCAGGATGGCTTCCCGGAAGTTGGTCGTCGCCCGGATGCGGCCCAGCAGGTGCTGCGTAGCGATAATGGCATCGATATCTTTCTCAATAATCGTCGCCCGGCCCGTATTGATTTGATTGACTTTTGTCTGGTTAACGTCGACGCCGACGACCTGATGGCCGTTTTGTGCCAGGCAACCGAGGCTAACGCAGCCTACATAGCCTAATCCGAAAATACTGATGTTCATAACCCGTTCGGTTGTGTTGATTGATAGTTGACTAAAGCGATGAAAAATTCAGGCGTAGGCGTTGATGATGTTGGTCTGATGCACTGGCGGAGCCGGCGTAGGAGTGCCTACCACCAGCCGATGGCGCAGCGTAATGGACTGATTTGGCAGTAGTGTAAGCCACGTTCGCAGCGTCGGGCTGGGTTTGCGGTGGTAAAAACCGTCTGAATACCAGCCCAACGGTACTGGCTCGGTTTGTCCGGTGATACACTCGGTTTGCAGGGCTGCATCGACAGCGATCGTGAGCTGCCGGGACGTGTCGGGATGCGACAGCACGAACGTTTGTCCGCTCTGCTGTACCTGAATGGCGGGACCACCATGAAACATGACCTCGACCTGCCGGGCCTGCTTTCCCAAGTTCGACACGTAGTCGATGATATACAGCGTATCGGTATCCTTCTCGAAGCGTAACGAGCGGGTGTGCTGGCAGCGGATCGACCGGTAGCCGTTGTGGGTAGCCGTCAGCTCATCGACCTGCTCGTCTGACTGACTGTTGAGTACGAGTGGTTTATATTGATCGAGCCACAGCATGGCCCCGGCCTGTCGCGCCTGATTCTGACCGTCGATACAGACCGTATTGTGCGCGCGGGTGCTGATGAAATAATTGCGCCAGAGCGGGTCTGTCTGATAGCTGTATGTACCCGGATCGGCCAGAAATACACAACCGTCGATATGCATCATAAACGACAGGGCATCGGCATGGCCGTGCGCTGCTATCGACAGGTAGCCCAGCGGAGCTGCATCGGCATGGATGTACGTTTCGGTAGGCTGTTCTTGCTGAGCACTACGGGTTTGCTTGCGGAAGATGAAGTGACCTTCGCGGGGATACAGTTTGCTGCCCTGCAACGTGTTGGTGGGGACAACCGCTTCGTATGCGTCGCGTCCGGCCTGCCCAAACAGCACGTAGTTTTTTAGATCGAAGCCTGGTCGGCCGGTTTCCTCCGCCCGTTGTTTCATCAGCGGATCGCCGAAGAGAATAGCGCCCGAAGCCAGCAACGACCGGAAATTGTTGAAAGGTCGGTATTCATCGAGCATCAGTACCCGGCCGTCGTCTTCGTCACCGTAGCGCGGGAACGTACCCCGGACATCCAGAAACTGAGCGATGTAGCTAAGAATATGCTGAAGCGTGCTCTGGTACGTTGCCGACAGTGGTTTACCCGACCGGTCGGCGACGACCTGTGCCAGCAGGAAGAAATCAGTGATAAACTGAATGTATTCGGCGGCTTCTTCCCGGTTGACACCCTGAGCACTATGTTGCCGGACGATCTCTGTTTCGAGTCCTTTACGGGCGTAGGCTTCCCAACTCGCTGATTCCGGAAACTGCCAGAACGAAGCGGCTACAAACAAACCCGTATACTCGGAGATCAGGTGATTGTTGGCCGACGAGAAGTAGGACGGATTCGACCGGCTGTAAGTACAGTGCTGGTAAATGAGCGGAAGCCAGCAGGTGTCGACAAAATCGCGGAAGGCTGGGTCTGCCGCTGCCAGAGCCGACGCATCGAGAATGTTCCAACTGACAAACCAGTTCAACAGCCGAATATTCACTTCGATGTTGCTGTACCAGTTGAGTCCGGTCAGGTACGGATTCTCGATTTGCCACGATAGGGTAGCGGCTGTAAACTGATCGAGAAAATACCGATCGCCGGTTTGGCGGTACTGTACGGCTAGTTGGGGCAGGAATAGCAGCCGGTTGATTTCCCAAGCATATTTTGCACTGCCGCTATGGCCGGTCCGTACGTCGACGTCATGCGCGTAGTCAAGCGGAAAGCGTTGCCCCGTACTGACGTCGAGATGCCAGTCGAACGGCTTGGTAATGTCGATGGTATGCCGGAAAATGGGCTGCTCAGGCGAGAACTGCACCGAGGGCATTTGCGTAGGGTCGAACGGCAGGATTGGCTGAGGCAGCTTATCGAGTCGGACTACTGGCAGCCAGCCCATACGGGCTCTTTCACGCCGTTTCTGTACAGACTGCTGGGTCCGAAAAAGAACTTCGGCGGGCGACATTGAGCGTAATCGGTTGTAAAACCAGCGGAAAGTCGTCATGTCAGCTATATAGGGGAAATATCAAGTTACGGTGAGTTGTCGGCTGCTAGAGTGAAGGGGCCGATCAGGGCCCTGTTTCATCGACTGTCGCAGGAATACGTATACGCTATATAAATTACACACCAATAGCGTTTTAGAGTTCTCATTAGTTCACTTATTTTAAAAAAAGTAAACTAAATGTGATTACTAGTTATCTGAATTGGTAATAGTAAAAATTATGCCAGTTCAACTAAAGCACATGCATTTTGTGTAGATATACAGGATAGTGAGCGGTACAGATAGCTAGCGTATACAAAAAATCGGTCTTCGGCTAACTTCCGATCAGAAGTTAGCCGAAGACCGATTTTTTGTAATAAGTAATAAGTTTTGTTGATTGTTTTAGTTGGCCTGACTGCGGGCTGAGTTGTTGCCACGACCCGGCTTGACCGAGTTGTAGTCGGCCGTTGCCCCGCCGATCCGTACTTCGTCGCAGAAAACAACCCGCTCACGGTGGGTCGACTTGCCCGTCCAGGCATACAGACCAACCTTCCAGTACGGCTGCTGCAGCTCCGGGTAGCCAATCGAGATGTGCTGCTCGTTTACTTTCAAGACGCCGTCCTGCCATACCTGCAACACACCCGTTTTGCCCGTTGCGTCCCACTTGACGTGTACCA
>JAKONH010000484.1 GCA_022702045.1 Spirosomataceae bacterium | reverse complement strand
CCTGAAAACAGCCATCCGATCGTTGTTTTCCAATACCGCGCAGCTTCCTGAAGTACCCATTCAGGTGCCCGATTCAGCCCTAGGCTTAAGCACAACTCACGCTATTCAGGCGGGGATCGTATTGGGTTACGAAGGGCTGGTTCGTTCGCTCGTCAACCGCATCCGGGCTGAGCTGAATGGCGATTGTATCGCCGTGGCAACCGGCGGTCTGTCGGGACGGATTCCGTCGCTGCGGGATGCGTTCGTCGACATCATCCCGTCACTTACGTTGGAAGGCGTCCGGCTTATCGGCGAAATAGTGCTGGCCCAGAAACAGCCCTAGGCTCTCTCTTGAATTGAACAATTTCAATATCACCCAATTTTCTCAATTATTTGTTGCCTGTTTGTCAGCTACGCTCAGCCAGCTATTTTTCTATACGCTATTTAGATAATTCTATAGTTTGTTGCCTCTACCAGAATAGGTGCAATTACATCTCATTTCGGTTAAATTTTACGAATTGTACTCGCCTTAACCACTGATAACAAGCTAATTACGAGTCGGTTATATTGACAAAAAACAGATTGAAAAGCGTACATTTTGTCAACCGGATTCCGATCATTTCTGATGATTCCGAATCAATAAACCGTGCTCACTATGCATATCATCCGTCTACTTATTCTTCTCTGTTTTCTGTTCTCAGTGGGCACTATGGAAGTATATGCTGGTAGTCCAGGACCGCCATGGCAAACCGGGTACCTTGTTTTGGCCGACGGCAATAGACTAGCGGGCGATCTGGATTATAACTGGCAGGCGGAGACCGTTTTATTGCGCGAACCGGACGGCCGCATCCGAGCCTTTTCGGCTAGTCAGGTACAGCAGTTTGGTTGGCAGGCATCGCCCAGTCAGAGAGCGCGTCTATTCGTTGCGTTACCCGGCTCAATTAATCAGTTGCCGGCCAGCCTTGCCTTTTTCGAAGTATGCGCTGAAGGCCCACTCACTGTTGTTCGGCGCATGAAGCGTACCCACGGCCTGTTCAAACGGGCCTACAGTAACCCAATCCGAAATTTTGATCCGGAAACGCCTGATCCGCACGACAGCTTTTTCGATTATTTCGCCTATGTCGATGGACAGTTTCTGTCATTCAAACGGTTCTACGTCGATATCTATCTAGCCCGTATGGCAGCGTACCAGCAGGAGCTGCGACAATTTGTGCAGACGCGGCACCTCAATGAGAAAAGTCAGTTTGGCCAGTTGCGCATCGTTGAGCAATATAACCAACTGGTCGAACGGCAAACGGCGTCGGTAAAGACACCGATCAGCTACTGATTAGTGGCTGGCTCAGACGAATCTTCTGACGCTGGGGATTCGTCTTCGTTACGAACACGACGTTTGCGTCGACGCAGGGCGTCGCTGAGTAAAAACTCGATTTGTCCGTTGACACTACGAAAATCGTCCTGCGCCCACCGCTCCAATTCTTTTAGCGTCTCGGCCTGAATCCGCAACACAAACGCTTTTTTTTCGGCTGGCATAGGCAACTAGTTATACAATGTCCCGGCGTTAACGACCGGACTGACTCCTTTCTCACCGCAAAGTACTACCAGCAGGTTGCTTACCATCGCGGCTTTGCGCTCTTCGTCCAGTTGAACGACGCCTTTGGTTTCTAGCCGTTCGAGCGCCATCTCGACCATGCCCACGGCCCCCTCCACGATCAGTCGACGGGCGGCAATCATAGCTGCTGCCTGCTGACGCTGTAACATGGCTCCGGCAATTTCCGATGAGTATGCCAGGTGACTAACCCGCGCTTCGATAATGTCGACGCCCGCCCGTTCGAGTCGTTCGTTCAGTTCCTGTTCCAGAAACACATTGATCTGTCCGGTGCTATCGCGCAGCGTAACCGACGCAGTATCGTCTTCCATATGGTCGTACGCATACGAGTTAGCCAGCTTCCGCACGGCCGCTTCTGACTGAATCTGCACGAACAGCACGTAGTCGTCGACAGAGAACAGGGCTTTAGCGGTATCCTGAACCTGCCAGACAACGACGGCGGCAATCTCGACGGGATTCCCCATTTTGTCGTTCACCTTCAGCGTCTGTCCATTCAGATTGCGCGCCCGCAGGCTAATCTTCCGCCGATTGTACAATGGATTGACCCAGCGCAGCCCGTTCTGCTTGATTGTGCCAACGTAATTACCGAACAGCGTAGATACATACGCTTCATTTGGATTGATGACGGTAATCCCCGTAAATAGGACAATCGACACCAGAAACAGCAGCACAGCCAGCACTATGCTAATTTTGGCGATGGCAACACCAGCGGCAGCCAGTAAGCATACGACGGCTATCAGCAACAGCACATAGCCAGAAATCGAGGTTAACGGTTTTTCCTGCATGATCGTAGAGTTGATATCATTTTGATAGCACAACGGTATAAACAAAGCGGTAAACCATTCAGTTAAAACGGATGATCGGTCGGTACCGTCGTTTAACGGCTAATTCGGTCGAACAAGGCGAAAGGCCAATCCTTTTCGCTACTTTTGCCCCTGAAAATTCGGGTCGCCCTGCGACCAACCGACTGACTGCTATGCTACTGAGTGAACAGGAGATAAACCGCCGACAGAAGCG
>JAKONH010000481.1 GCA_022702045.1 Spirosomataceae bacterium | reverse complement strand
CCCACAAATTGTACACCACCGGTCAATAAATATCAAACAAGTGGCTAATTTACCTGCTTTTGGTGCCGATCCGTTACCCATCTTCACCCGTTCGCAACTGGCCCTGCGTAATGGGTCCGACCGCGATGAGATCTGGTGTGCCTATGCCGGGCTGATCTATGACGTATCGACGTCGCGGCTCTGGCGCAACGGGCAGCACTACGAACACTGGGCCGGTCAGGACCTCACCGATGAACTTACCGACGCTCCGCATTCAGAATCGGTTTTTACCCGGTTTCGCGTCGTTGGGCGGCTAGGGTAGACGTCGGTTCCGAAACAGCTTCGCGTTGTAAATCAATCTGTATGCTTCTTATTGCCGATAGTGGCTCAACGAAAACCGACTGGCAACTGGTAGCCGCTGATGGAACGGTGACGGCCTGTCAGACGGAGGGTATCAATCCATATTATCAGACGGTCGATCAGATACGTACGACGCTACGTACTCAGCTAGTACCAAAATTGCCGGTTGATACAATACGGCGTGTTTTCTTCTACGGAGCCGGGTGTAGCGGTCCAACGGTTAACTATGTTGTCGTAGAGGCTATGCAGGCTGTTTTGCCACATATCGAATCAATACTGGTTGACAGCGACATGCTGGGGGCGGCACGAGCGGCCGCTGGTCATTCATCCGGTATCGTGTGCATTCTCGGCACAGGGGCAAACGCCTGTTGCTACGACGGAACGCAGATTACACGTGGTATTCAGTCATTGGGTTTCTGGCTGGGCGACGAGGGGAGCGGTGGATATCTGGGTAAAACGCTGGTACGCTCGGTTTTTCAAAAAACGCTGCCTGCGTATCTGATCGATTTGTTTCAGAAACGCTACAACCTCGACCGGCCAAAATTGCTCGACAATGCCTACAAAAAGCCGAATCCGAACCGCTACTTTGCTGCTTTCACCCCATTCCTAAGCGATCACATCGATCACCCGGCTGTACGGACGCTGGTCACGGATGCGTTTCAACTGTTTCTGCAAACGTATATTATCCCCTTTCCAGAGTCGTCGGTGTGGCCGGTGCACTTTATTGGTTCCATCGCTCATTATTTCGCTGATCCGTTGCGAATGGCCGTCGAACAGGCTGGCCTAACAATGGGTTGCACGTTGAAAGCACCAATCGATAAACTGGTACAGTACCATCAGACCACGAACTGACGTACTTTTGCGGACAGGTTTAAAGTTTAGCGTTCAAGGGTTAAGGTTGGTTGATGCAGTACTCGCTATAGCGCGGCAACATCAAACCTTGGACGTCAAACCTGGAACAATAAGATAACTAATGGCAAATCGGTATTTACTAAAAGTAAATCAGGTCATTCGGGAAACGCCCGATGCCGTGACAATAACTTTCTGGCACCCAATCAACGAAGAAATACGTTATCAGCCGGGCCAGTTTCTGACCTTTTTACTCAACATCAATGGTGAAAAAGCGCGTCGGTCCTATTCGATGTCGTCGTCGCCACATGTCGATGTGTCGCTGGCAGTATCGGTGAAGCGGGTTCCCGGCGGACTAGCGTCGAACTATCTCTGCGATCGTATCAAATCTGGCGACATCATCGAAACGCTGGAACCGATGGGGACGTTTGTGCCGAAACTGGATGGACAGAATCGCCGGACGTTGCTGCTGATTGGTGCCGGTAGTGGTATCACGCCCTTGTTTTCGATGGCGAAGTCGATGCTGCACACTGAGCCGAACAGCCGGGTGTGGTTGATTTTTGGTAACCGCAATCAGGAGTCAATCATCTATAAAGCGCACCTCGACGCCATGCAGCAGGCATATGGCTCAGCCCGTTTTCAGGTGACGCATGTGCTGAGTCAACCTGATACGGGCTGGACAGGGCTGGAAGGTCGATTGAATCAACACTCACTGACAAAACTGCTGAGCAACCTCTCGGCCGACGAGCTTCGCAATACGAGCGTGTATATGTGCGGTCCCGATGGCATGATGGCCGAAGCCCGTTCGGCGATGAACATACTAGGCGTTCCGGCGGATCGCGTCTACAAGGAAAGCTTTGCAACGGCGTCAGTACCTGCCGGTGAAGTAATCGAAGATCCCGTATCGGCTGGCGACGAAGGTTCCCCCGAGGTGACGGTGTTGTATGAAGGCAGCGAATACAAGTTTGCCGTTGCCCCGCACCAAACCATTCTCGAAGCCGCGCTCGATCTTGACATCGACCTGCCCTATTCGTGTCAGGCGGGTATGTGTACAGCCTGCCTGGGCAAATGCACGTCGGGCACCGTCAAACTTGATGAAGAGGACGGCCTGTCAGACGCCGAGCTTAAAGCTGGCTATGTGCTGACCTGCGTCGCCCACCCCGTCGGGCGCGACGTCGTCATCGAAATCGACTAACAGCCAACGGCCCCGGATCAATGTCCGGGGCCGTTTTTCTGTAGAGACGCGATCCTTCGCGTCTCCTTACCCGGCAGGCTAGTTTGCTGACTATTTTTTCTGGTGTGTACTGAAACGCAAAGGTCGGGTCGCGCTATGGTTGTCGCCTATATAGTTGCGTCAGCAAAACCATCCGGTAGATGAGACGCAAAGGGTTGCGTCTCTACGATTACCCCTTCGGTGGGGCGGCTGGAGCTAGTATAACCGCTTTCCCTTTTATCGCCCTAGGTGGTGTTGCTGGTCGGGCTGGTGTTGCCGGAAGAGCTTTAATAGGAGGGACTGGCCGTGCCGGTCTTGCCGGACGTGGCTCGATTGCTGGTGGAACTGGTACGTCGGGGACAATAATGCCATTGATAACACGATGTTTGGTTGCTGAACGACGAGCCGGCCCGCTTGTGATGGTAAGCGGCAGGTTCATCTCAAGCGCTCTATTCGCCATTTCCATTGCTTTCTCAGCCCGCTGGTTGGCTTCTTCGGCCAATTGCGACGACAATTCCGCAATTTTATCGGAGAGCGCATACGTTGGTTCGTATAATTTACTGATCGAATCGGACAGAACAGCCATTCGTTGCTGATAGGGCGATAGCTGACTTTCCATTTTATCGCCTAAAACGCCCATCTCATCGCCTAGCTTCCCCATTTTACTACCCAACTCGTCCATGTTTTTTTCAAGCTGCTCCTGCAAACGGAGCTTTTGCGTCAGTAATGCTTTGGCTTCTTTCGAGTTTCTGACTGACAGGCGGTCAATGTCAGCCTGTAAGGGTTGTAGCTGACGGGAGAGCTTCAGCTGCTTCATAGCTAACAGAGACTGTTGCACTGCTAGTTGGTGCTGCTGTTGCATTATTTTCTGTGCTACTTTTTGCTTGCTGTTGTGCTGTTGTGCCAGTACCGTCAGTTCTTTACTCATCTGGTCGACAAGCGGCTGGCGTTCAGAAATGATCGCCTGCATCTTTTTACCCAGTGATTCCAGTTGTTCCTGAACCGCTTTTAAGTCGGATGTATCGGCTGACGACGAAATGGGCGTTTCCGGCATGATCGTGTCAGCACTTATGTTGACGGCTACCCCTTCCAGCGCGCCATTCGCGCTGAGTGGGATGTCTGCCAGAGCAGCGTCGGCAACGGCTTCGTATTTCGCCTGATCCGACGAACTGATTTTTCCATACTGCGACTCGATGACATTCAGTAGGATGTCCCGATCAGGCTGGGCAACGTCGTCCAAATTGACCTGCCCGCTCATAATCTGCTCCCATTTTCGCTGTAGATCCGACACACGTGTAACTGCTAGCTTCTGCCCTTTCCACAGGACATAAGTCAGTTTCCGGTTACCATCGAAATGAAGTTCGATTGCCGATGATGGTGTCGAACGACGTACTGCCGGAGCAGGTGA
>JAKONH010000468.1 GCA_022702045.1 Spirosomataceae bacterium | reverse complement strand
AGCCCAACCGCGAGATCTACCTCGCCCCCATGCTGCTGACGCCCTTCGTAGAAAACGCGTTCAAACACGGCATCAGCCTGCGGAGTCCGTCCTGGATTTTCATCACGCTCACACTGGACGCAACGACGCTGTATTTCAAAGTGCACAATTCGCGCCACCCCCGCCCAGTCGAATCAACCGATCCCGAACGAGCGCACTCAGGCGTCGGGCTGGACAATGTCCGGAAACGCCTGCAATTGATTTATCCAGGTCGCCACACACTCGACATTCAGCAGTCGGAACAAGACTATTTCGTTTCGCTGACGCTGGTGTACTAAAGCGGGTTAACAAACCGAGTCGATCAGATCACGCTAAAAAACCAGCCTGTACATAATCCGTCTGTTTCGCGGCAAAGCATCAACTACAGCCACGAGGTTTTTGATTCGGCGTTACGCCGTCGGCTGAATGATCAGAACGGGATTCACGGCCAACGCGACACGACGCAGTATGCTTCGCAGTTCAGGCATAGCATAGTGTATCTCAACACAATCATCGTCACCACCAGCCCGAAACTGCCAGAACCCGACTCGATCACTGTCCAGCAATACATTCATAAAGTTCACTTAACTTATCTTGCTCATGAAACGCTTTTATCTTCCCCTGCTATTACTCTGGCTTATTCCAGTTGTGGTCGCTCAACTGCTGATAGGCTTCGTGTCAGCCAGTCCAGCATCGACCGTTAATGCGCAGCCACGGCTACGTTTTTTGCTGCAGGCAAATGACGCATCCTGTACCGTTGAGGTTGCTGCCGACGGCACCGTTTCCGGTCTGGTAACGTTGGGTGAAGATCATTGGACGAAGTAACCCTACCTGCGCATGCCCCTGACTGCTATTGCTATCGATGACGAACCGCAGGCGCTGGACGTAATCCGGCTGCATGCTGCCAAGGTTTCGTTCCTGCAACTGGACGCTACGTTCACCGATGCCTTCGAAGCCATTGCGTACCTGCAGACGCACCGCGTCGACCTGGTGTTTCTGGACATCAAAATGCCCGACATTTCGGGAGTCGACGTGGTGAAGTGTTTGCCCCGAAATCCGATGGTGATTTTCACGACGGCCTATTCCGACTATGCCGTGCAGGGTTTTGAACTCGATGCAATCGATTATCTGCTGAAGCCGTTTTCACTGGCGCGCTTTCTCAAAGCCTGCACGAAGGCGCTCGATAATCAGTCAGCGCGTACCGACGAAGAACCGTTTATTTTCATCAAAACGGGTTACGAAGAAGAGAAGGTCCGGGTCGATGATATTCTGTATCTCGAAGCCGACGGCAACTACCTATCGTTTGTGTTGCCGACCCGGCGGCTTCTCAGTCGGCAAACCCTGGTCGATGCCCTGCAGCTACTCCCGCCCGGCCTGTTCGTGCGGGTGCATCGATCGTACGCCATTGCCGTTCGAAAAATCGACCGGATCGCGCGTCAGGAGATTCGTATCGCCGAGCATACGATTCCCATCGGTGCGTCGTATGAACATACGCTGACCGACATCCGCAGCGCGCTCAATCTGCGCTGACACGGCAGCATCGCCAACCGGGCTGCCTGTCTTTGTGTGTCAACAAATCCTGTCCACAAGTGAACGTAACTCGTCCGATTACGGACAAAGACGGGGCCCGCGTCGATACAAATTACTATTAATCAGGCAGTTAGTTAGTTGGTACGACTTTGGACCAGTGCAACGCTGGTTGCTCTGTTGCGCCCACTAACCTGACCGATTATGCTGCGTAATCACGTAAAAATCGCACTTCGGACCTTCTGGAAAAACAAGCTGTTCAGCGGTCTCAACATAATCGGGCTGGGCGTTGGTATGGCGGCCGTCTGGCTCATGGTCTTGTATGTGGTCGAGGAGCGTAGTTATGACCGCTTCCACGTCAATGCCGATCGGATTGTCCGGGTTGTTCAGCATATGCAGTGGCCGGGCGGAGACCTTCACATGGCGGCTACGTCAGCCCCCTTTGCCGAAGCCCTGAAACGTGATTATCCGGACGTAGAAAAAACGGTCCGCTTTCACCCGGAAGGCGGTGGACTGATTACGTATGGCGACAAAAAAGTAGATGTTCCCGCCATCTTCTTCGCCGATCCGACGGTGTTCGACGTGTTCACCTTTCCCTTTCTGTACGGCGACCCACGTACGGCTCTTCGTAGCCCGCAGAGCATCGTGCTGACGAAGCGCACCGCCGAAACACTGTTTGGTACTGCCGACAACGCAGTCGGAAAGGTCATCGAGTTCAGCAATCATTTTCCGAACACCGTAACGGGCGTTATTGAAGATGTGCCAACGAACTCGCACCTGCAATTCAGCGCCTTACGTTCTCTGCCCGACAACTACACGAGTGACTGGAAGCAGTCCGAACTGTACACGTACCTATTACTGGCAAAGGGTAGCGAGTCCGAAACGTTATCAGCAAAACTGACCGGTTTCTTTCCGAAATACCTGAAAAAGGAACTGGGCAACGTAATGTATCGGCTGGAATTACAGCCCCTGACGTCGATTCACCTGCACTCGCATCTGGACTACGAGATCGGCCCAAATGGCAACGCCCGCACGGTAACTATTTTTGCCGCCGTTGCCGCGTTGATTTTACTGATTGCCGGTATCAATTACGTAAACCTGAATACGGTTCGCGCCCTCAAACGCACACGGGAAGTCGGCGTTCGGAAAGCAGTCGGCTCCTACCGCCAGCAACTGATCGGGCAATTTCTAACCGAATCGCTGCTTATGACGCTATTGGCGGGGCTGGTCAGTACCGGGCTGGTCGAGATGGCGTTGCCTTATTTCAATCAGCTCGCCGACAAAGCATTGGCGCTGGGTGGCTGGCCCAGTACGTTGTTGACAGTCGCGCTGTTTTCGGTACTGATCGGCACACTGAGTGGCTTATACCCGGCCCTGCGTATGTCGGGTTTTCGACCGGTATCGGCCCTGCGTGGGCAACAGAACACCCGGCAAAATCCGGTCAGGCTCCGGCAGGCGCTGGTTGTCTTTCAGTTTGTTGCTACGGTAGCGCTGATCGCCTGCTCGGTCGTTGTGTACCGGCAGATGCAGTTTGTCAGCCAGGCAGATTTAGGGTTCAACAAAGAACAGGTACTCACGTTTCATATCGACGACGAAGCCGTCCGGCAGCGTGTCGACGCGCTGAAGGAAGCCCTGGTCCGCAACCCGCTGATTGAAGGCGCGGCTGCCGCCAGCAATCCGATTGGCAACAACAACATCGGCGGCACGGGTATGTTTTTCGAGCAACAGGGTGCGTTCAGTCCCAATCCGCAGCTGGTTCAGAAATTCCTCGTCGACCCGGACTACCTGCCTACGCTGGAGATCGGTCTGGAAAGCGGCCGTAACTTTTCCGCATCCTTTAAAAGCGACGCGTCGAACGCCGTGCTGATCAATCAGACTCTGGCCCGGCAGCTTGGTCCGCAGCCGGTTGGCAAGCGAGTTCGCTACGTTATCGATCAGGCCAACCACACTGCCGAAGCCCGAATCATTGGCGTTGTCAAGGATTTTCACACCTATTCGCTTCAACACAAAGTCGAGCCGCTGGTGCTACAGATGCCTACAGCGCCTGACAAAGACAATCTGTACGTCCGGATTCGCGCGGGCAACGTACCGGCAGCACTGGCCTATATTCAGGCTGTTTACCGGACGTTCTCCCCCACGGCTACGCTTGATTTTCACTTTCTGGACGAAAATTTCTCGAAGCAATACCAGGCCGAGCAGAAGCAGGGCGATGTACTGCTGACGTTCACCCTACTGGCTATCTTCATTGCCTGTCTGGGGCTGTTTGGGCTGGTCGCGTTCGCGGCCGAACAGCGGACCAAAGAAATTGGCGTTCGGAAAGTACTCGGCGCATCCGTCGCCAGTATTGTCGCCCTGCTGTCCCGCGACTTTCTCAAGCTAGTGCTCATTGCCGTTGTGATCGCGTCGCCCGTTGCCTGGTACGCCATGCACCAATGGCTTCAGAATTTTGCCTATGCGATTGAATTAAGCTGGTGGCTATTTGCGCTGGCGGGTCTGCTGACGGCAATCATCGCCTTGTTGACGGTCGGTCTGCAGAGCATCCGGGCCGCCCTGATGAATCCAGTCAAGTCATTACGAAGTGAGTAGAGCCGCAACCCTTTGCGGCTAAGCACCCGGATAGGTCAAGTCCGCCCAACACGTACCAGCCGATCAACCCTTCCAATATGAGCCGCAACATCTTGCGGCTCTACATAACCTACCACGACCATGCTCTATAATTATCTCAAAATCGCCTGGCGCAATCTGGTTAGGCACAAAGGTTATTCAGCCATCAACATCGGTGGACTGGCCGTCGGGATGGCGGTGGCTATGCTGATCGGGCTGTGGATTTACGACGAACTG
>JAKONH010000447.1 GCA_022702045.1 Spirosomataceae bacterium | reverse complement strand
AGAAAGCCGGGCGGGCCATGGCAAAGCGGTCGAGTTCGGTGGTGATGCAATACAGGTCGACATGCAGGGAGTCGGCCAGTCGGGCGAAGTGCAGTATATACTGAGCGTAGTCGTGTTCAAACGATTGCCAGTCGGCTTCGGTACTGAATTCGAGATCGAGATGTGAGCCGCCCTGCATCCAGACATGCGGCTTGAGCATGGTTTTCAGTCCCTGCTGCCGCGCCATCGATACCGTACCGGCTACTCCTTCCGTGCTTTCGCCCCACCACTGCCAGCCGCGTCGTTCGGTCTTCGGCCGGTTTTCACTGAAGAAGAAATGCGGGTCGCCTTTGCGGCAGAAGCCATAGGGCACAATTGCTACCCACTCGCTACCCATCGCCCGGATGGAGGCCAACACCGCTGATGAATCGGGTTTGCGGGGGGGCGCCACCAGATTGACGCCTTTGAGTTTAGGACCACCATATTGAAACGGCGGGGTAGGGCGGCACCCCAACAAAACAACGAGTACTACCAGCAGGCGACTAAGCATGGGGTAAGTTACGTGGAAAACTGGCTTTTATCAGCGGTCGTTTCGCGACCGACAACCGCTAACTCCTTCACCGTATGCGTCGTATCCTGTTTGCGTTACCCTTGCTACTGTCGGCCGCTCCGTTGCCGGCCCCGCCGGCGCCTGCTTTCGATCGGTATTTTGTGGCGGCTGAAAGCTACGAATCGGTGGCCGTGTTCGACGTCGACAATAACGATACGCTCGATATCGTGTCGGGCGATTTCTGGTACGAAGGTCCCCGCTTTCGCCGTCGCCACCTGATCGACAATCAGCCCCGGAAGGAGCAGTACTACGACGATTTCTCAACCATTCCGCTCGACGTCAACCGCGACGGGCGCCCGGATTTTGTAACGGGTGGGTGGTTCAACCAGACGCTGCGGTGGCTGGAAAATCCAGCAAAGAAAGAAAGCCGCTGGACAAGTCACGACATCGCCAACGTCGGTAATATCGAAACAACCCGCGCCTGGGACATCGACGGCGATGGTACGCTGGATATCGTTCCGAACAACCCCAACCAGCCGCTCAAATACCTAAAGTTAACCGGGCCGGGTCAGTTCAACACCGTCACGGTAGCGCCCACGCAAGGCCACGGATTGGGCTTTGGTGACGTCAACGGCGACGGGCGGGGCGACCTGATCGTGAGCGATGGCTGGCTCGAAGCGCCTGTCGACCGGTCGGCCGGGAACTGGGCAATGCACAAGGAATTTGCGCTGGGAACCGCCAGCGTACCGATACTGGTCGTCGACGTCAACGGCGATAAGAAGAACGATCTGCTAGTGGGGCAGGGGCACGGCTACGGCCTGCACTGGTATGAACAAACGACCGACGCGGCCGGTAAACGCAGCTGGACGAAGCACCTGATCGATGACAAGAATTCGCAGTATCACACCATGGAATGGGTCGATATCACAGGCGATGGCAAACCCGACCTGCTGACCGGCAAACGCTATCGCGCACACAACGACAACGACCCCGGCTCCGACGATCCGGTCGGTCTGTATTATTTCACCTGGGATGCGGGTCGGAAAGCGTTTACGAAACATACCGTCGCGTACGGCCCCGCCGGGGTCGGTAAAGGCACCGGTATCTACCTCGCCGTCGCCGACCTCCGCAAAACCGGTCACAACGACATCGTCGTAGCCGGGAAAGATGGGTTGGTGGTGTTCTTTAGCAAGTAGAGACGCGACCCTTCGCGTCTCTACACGCGTCAGCCAAAACCATCCGGCAAGTGAGACGTGAAGGGTCGCGTCTCTACTGACATAAGGCTGTCACTGGGTCGGCTGATCTTTGATGCGTCAATCAAAACCAACCGCCTTATGGACTTACTTCCGATTTTTCTGCACGAACTGGAGCAGGAAGCTGCTACGACCCGCAAGTTTCTGAGCCGCGTCCCCGCCGACAAACTCGACTGGCGCCCCCATCCCAAGAGCATGACGCTGATGGAGCTGACGACGCACATCGCAGATCTGCCGTCGTGGGTGCAACTGACGCTAACCACCGACGAACTGGACTTCGCCACATCGCCCTACCAGCCAGCTACTGCCCGCAACGCGGACGAATTGCTGGCTATTCATGAAAAGTCGGTGAGCGACGGTCGGGCGGCACTGGAAGCGGCTTCGGAGATTATTCTGACAAAGCCGTGGACACTGCGCGACGGCGACGCGATTTACAGTGACCGGCCGAAGCACGAAGTCATCCGTATGACACACAATCAGATAACGCATCACCGGGCGCAGCTTGGTGTCTATCTCCGTTTGCTCGACATCCCCATCCCCGCCAGCTACGGTCCCAGCGCAGACGAAAGTTGAGTGAGTGAATGGTTGAATGATTGAGTGATTGAATGGGCTGACGCAAATCATTCAATCACTCAATCATTCAACCATTCACTCATTGTACCGGCGATAGCCGGAGGATTCGGCCGGGGCTTTCGAGCGACACGTACAGGTTACCGTCTGGGCCTTGTTTGACGTTGCGGATGCGGCCCTGCCCTTCAAGCAGTTTCGCTTCACCCGTGATCTGATTGTTGCTGATACTCAGAATGCTCAGGTAATTACCGGCCAGCGCTCCCGTTGCCAGACCACCGTTAGCGCTACCGAAGCGTTCGTTGGTGATAAAAGTCAGACCACTCGTACCGATTGAGGGTGTCCAGGTGTGAACAGGGGCCTGAATGCCGTCGCGGGTGGGGCTTTGCGAGATTGTTGTCCCGTCGTAGTTGATGCCGTAGGAGACCAGCGGCCAGCCGTAGTTAGCTCCCTTCTGAATGATGTTAACCTCATCGCCCCCCTGTGGACCGTGCTCTGTCGCCCATAGTTGATTCGTCGCGGGGTTGATCGCCAGTCCCTGCGGATTGCGGTTGCCGTAGGTGTAGATGGTCGTTGGGGCCGTGTTGCCCGGTAGGATCGGATTGTCCGAAGGCACCTGTCCGCTGTCGGTCATGCGATGAATCTTGCCCCAGCCCAGTTGCGTGTTCTGTGCATTCTGGTTGGGTGAGTTGGCCCCTCCCTGCGACCGGGGTCCGCCTTCACCCACGCTCAGATACAGCATGTTGTCGGGGCCAAATTCGATCCGGCTACCGTAGTGCCCCTGCCAGGTATTGCTAGCATCGGTCTGGAAAATCGTTTCGAGATTGCTGACCTGATTGTTCGTCAGCTTGAATCGAATCAGGTTCAGTTGTCCGGCTGCCGTCCCCGCCGTCGATGCAGCATGGCTGGCGTAGATCCAGCCGTTGCTGGCATACTGTGGATGCACCCGAACGTCGAGCAGCCCTCCCTGATTCGCCGTATAGATATTTGCTGGCAGGCCCGTTATTTCGGTTGCTGTCGTTGCCCCGTTGGGGAGCCGGTACAGCTTACCCCGCTTTTCGGTGAAGATGAGTTCGTTGTTGGGCAGAAAATCCATGCCCCAGATGATTTCGTAACCCGTCAGAATAGTCGATACCTGAAGTTCAGTCGGGCGGGGGGCGGCATCGTCCGTATCGGTCGATTGCTTACAACTGCTGAGCAGGCTAGCCCCGGCCAGCAGCGCGCCTAATGCGAAAAGATTGTGCGTTTTCATGCGTTGAAATTAATCTATTTTTAATCTCAACGAAGAAAACCGAAAAATGTTGATATGTCCCGTAGAGACCGGTTCGCCGGTGCGGCAATCTGTTGCATCTCAGGATGCGTCAGCCCAAACGCGCCAGCAAGACCACCTAGCAATAGGCCATCCGGTGTAAGAACCATCCGGTGGTGAGCTGCAAGGGGGTACAATTTTACATGAACCAGCCTAAGCCGTTTATTGGTAAGCACCATCCGGCGGTGAGACGTGAGGGGTCGCGTCTCTAACCGAGCATCAGCCAAATATACCTTCAGTAAAGCCATCTGGTGGTGAGCCGCAAAGGATTGCGGCTCTACATAAAGCAAATGCCTGACCGATCTATTCAATCAGTCAGGCATTCAATTATTCTATCCCTCATATAATTCAATCAGTCAGACTTACGCCATTAGCGACCAGCCGTCGCGGTATTGGCGTGTGACGAACTGATTGGCTTCGTCGAAGTTGGTAATTTTCGTGTTCTTACCATCCCACGTCAGTTGCTTGCGGCCGGGGTAGGTGAATCCTTTACCGTCGGCTTTGGGCGTGCGAAGGGTGTAGCTGCGAATCGCCAGGTTACCCATCAGTACCGATTCCGTCAGCGGGCCAGCGAAGTCGAACGAGGACGTCAGTGCCTTGTGTTCCTTGCTGTTGAAGCCCGCTTTGCAGGCATCCGTCCAGAACACCTGGTGGCCGTTTTCGGGCAGCGATACCGTACCCGCCGTACCCCGTGCCGGCTTCGGAGCCGCTTCCATCTTCTTGCCGTCTTTTGTGTATAGTTTCGGATCGTCACCGTACATGCCGCAGGCAATCAGTCCTTTGTCGCCGATCAGGAATACGCCGTTTTCGCCATTTTCGGGGAACGGCTCACCTTCCGGAAGCATCTCGGGCCGGAATGGACGCAGGCCACCATCGAGCCACACCATTTTCACGGCCGACTTGTTTTTGCTTGATTGCGGGAATTGCAGTTCGACGTGCGACGACGGCGGGCAACCTTCGGGAATGTATTCGGGTGTCCAGTCTTTCAGGAATACCGCGCCGATGCTGGTTTCGACCTGTGTGGGATAACCTAAACCCAGCACACGGAACGGAACGTCCATGATGTGACAACCGATGTCGCCCAGCGCACCGGCACCGAAGTTCCACCAGCCACGCCATTTGAACGGGTGGTAGGCAGGGGTGTAGCCCACTTTCTGCGCGGGTCCGAGCCACAGATCCCAGTCGAGGTCGACGGGTGTTTCCGAAGCCGCCTGCGGAACGGGAATACCCTGCGGCCATACCGGGCGGTTGGTCCAGAGATATACAGTATGTACGTTACCGATCAGCCCTTTATCGAACCAGTCGACCATCTGTTTCTGCTGCGGGTTTGACGACCCCTGGTTGCCCATCTGCGTCACGACCTTGTACTTGCGAGCCGCTTCGGTCAGCATCCGGGCTTCGTGGATGTTGTGGGTCAGTGGCTTCTGCACATAGACGTGCTTACCCCGTTGCATGGCGGCCATGGCGACAACCGCGTGTGTGTGGTCGGCTGTCGATACCGTTACGGCGTCGATGCCTTTGCCTTCCTTGTCCAGCATCTCGCGGAAATCCTTATACCGCTTGGCGTTGGGGTGTTTGGTGAAGTTTTCTTTTACCCGAGCCAGGCCCCAGTCGACGTCACAGAGTGCGACGACGTTGTTGGCGCCGTTGTTATACGAGTTGTTGATATCGCTGAATCCTTTACCGCCGAAGCCAACGGCGGCCAGGTTGAGTTTGTCGCTGGGGGCAATAAAACCTTTGCCACCGAGTACGTGGCGCGGCACGATGAAAA
>JAKONH010000443.1 GCA_022702045.1 Spirosomataceae bacterium | reverse complement strand
TTTCGACTCATAATCAATCAGTGAAATCACAAAAATTACAGCTCACGACAATTACACGTGGAAATTTTCGGTGACGACTTTTCCGTCGAACAGGTTGACGATCCGGTGGGCGAAGCCCGCGTCGTAAGGTGAGTGCGTAACCATGATGATCGTGGTGCCTTCGTCGTTCAGCTCACCCAGTAGTTTCATCACTTCTTCCCCATTTTTCGAATCGAGGTTCCCCGTCGGCTCATCGGCCAGGATCAGCTTGGGTTTCGCCACGACGGCCCGCGCAATGGCTGTCCGCTGCTGCTGACCACCCGACAGTTGTTGTGGAAAGTGATTCCGGCGATGCATGATGCTCATCCGCTCCAGTGTGTCTTCCACGCGCTTTTTCCGTTCATCGGCGGGCGTTTTCAGATACAGCAGCGGGAGCTCGACGTTTTCATAAACCGTTAGCTCGTCGATGAGATTGAAGCTTTGGAAGACGAAACCGATCGAGCCTTTACGCAACTGCGCTCGCTGCCGTTCGGTCATCCGGGCGACTTCCGTGCCGTAGAAGTTGTACTCACCCTCGCTCGGGTTGTCGAGTAGTCCCAGGATGTTCAGCAGCGTCGATTTACCGCAACCCGACGGGCCCATGATGGCAACGAATTCGCCATCTTTCACTTCCATGTTGATGCCGTTCAGCGCCGTCGTTTCAACTTCCTCGGTCGCGAAAAGCTTCTGTAAATTAACCGTTTGTATCATGGTTGACCAGTAATTGTGATTGTCCTGAACTTTGCTTGTCGTGAACTGTGATTTTTGTGATTATGGTGATAGACCGTGATTCAAAAAGAAAAATCATAGTATATCAGTGAAATCAAATGAATCACAGGTCAAGACAGCGGTTCAAGACGAATTAGAAATTCAGTACTTCGTTGTCGCCGAAATTCTCATACGAACTGGTGATGACCTGATCGCCGGGTTCCAGGCCCGACAAGACTTCGTAAAATTCGGGATTCTTACGGCCCAGTGTAATGCTTCGTTTCACGGCCCGCTTACCGGCCTTGTCGAGTACATACACCCAGTTACCACCCGTATCGGAGAAGAAGCCACCCACTGGCAGCAGCGTGGCTTTGGCCGCCTTACCCAGTTCCAATTGTATCGGCGACGATTGGCCACGCTTGATGCCTTGGGGAGCCCCCTGTGGGAAAATCATATCGACCTCAAACCGGCCGCTTTTTACTTCCGGATATACCCGGCTGATGCTGAGTGGATAATTCTTACCGTTGAACTCAAAGCTGCCGTTCAGACCTGCGAACACCCGGCTGATATAATGTTCATCGACACCGACGCGCATTTTGAACCCATTCACGTCATCGATCTGCCCGATGTTTTGGCCCCGGTTGATGTTCGATCCGACTTCTACATCGATACTCGATAACTGCCCGGATACGGGAGCCTTGACAACCAGATTGTCGAGCGTTTGCTGCCAGAGCGACACGTTGCGTTGTGTCCGTTCCAGCGTTTCTTCCAACTGCTTGATCTGAATCTTGGCGTTGTCTTCCTGATACTTCTGCGATTCGATATCGATTTTGCGCTGCCCGACCAGCCGTTCGTAGGCTCGTTTGGCTTTCAGATAATCTTCTTCCGATACGACTTTATCCTTATACAACTTGCTCTGCCGGTCATAGGTATCTTTGGCTTGATCGATCTGGGCTTCGAGATCGGCGAGGTTTTTTCGCAGCGTAAACCGCTCGATCTGCAGGCGTTGGCGTGTATTCTGTAATTCGTTGACAAGTCGGTTGGCTTCCGTTTCCGATTGCAGGAAGCTGAGTTTGAGGCTCTGATTCTCCAGTTTCAGCAGTACGTCGCCCTTCTTCACTGTACTACCCCCCTCGACTAGCTTTTGCGTTACGTAGCCACCCTCAATCGCGTCGAGCCGGATGGTTTTCAACGGTTGAACAACACCCGTTACGGCGATAAAATCTTCGAATGGACCCGTCGACACGGCCGATACGGTAATCTTTTCCTTCTCGACATTCAGCGTCGAGCGTCGGTCGGCGAAGACAAACGTGTACAGTAAAAGAGCCGTTAGCAAGGTGCCGCCCCCAACGAGGGCAAGGCGCTGATTGGTCCAGAAACGTTTAGGTAAGACGCGATCCATGTGTTCAATGAGCGAATGAGTGAATGTTGACTAAGCGAATGGCTTCGCTTCTTCGTTCGCCATTTGCTAATGAACCAATGCTGTGCCAATATCGGTGGATGTCTGATTATCAGTAAATTGCTGTCTATGATCCGCCGTAGGCTGTCCGCTATCGGACGATGCGTGTCCGGTTGGTGAACCTAGCGTTGCACGTCTAGCAGCACGTACGGTTTCGTTGTTGATGCGCGGGTTTTGTAGTTCATAAACGCCGGTTCGGGCTGCGTGATGTGGTAATATGGAAAGGTCGCAATGTGTTGTACCCGAAAGCCGTGGTTCGTTAGCGTGTCGGCATAAGGGGCCGAGGTGAATACTAGCATTGGGCGGTTCGTTACCTGCCGGCGTAGGGTCGAATCGGTATGGACATACTGGGTTGGTCCCCGAGAGTCAAACTCGTACGTCCAGGAGCTTTCGCCGAAGGTGTCGGAGCCGTACAGAACCGTTTTTCGGCCCGCCAGCGTCGGTGACTGATTTACGAAGTCGGCGGCTGTCATGCCGGCCTGATACTGCACGAAGGTGCCGAACAGAAAGACGTTG
>JAKONH010000431.1 GCA_022702045.1 Spirosomataceae bacterium | reverse complement strand
CGGTTTACGGTGGCTACCGTGGCATGGTGCCAGCCTGTCTTGGGCAGCGATAATGTAGCGTACAGCCACCGTAAACTGTAAACCAACTACCGTAAACCGTCAATTACAATTCCTCCTTCAGCATCTCCACCACCATGGCTAGTTCTTTGACAGTGGCCTCGGGGTCGCCGTTGTAGCCGATGGCGCGGTAGCGAACGCGCCCTTTACCGTCGATGACGACCTTCGTCGGGATGCCCTGAACTTTGTACGCATTGGCGACGCGCTGCTGGGCATCAATAGGCACGACAAAGGGATACGTGTTTCGCGCCAGGAACGAGTGTACCCGCTGTAACGGACCACCTTCCCGCGTGTTGACGAACAGAAACCGGACGTTGGGGTCGCTCTGGAAACGGGATTGCGCCTGTTGCATGGCCGGAAACGACGCGATGCAGGGGCCACACCAGGTAGCCCAGAAATCGAGTACGACGACCTTGCCCCGACAGGCCACCGATGAAATGGTACGCCCCTGTAAGTCAGTCATGGAGAAGGCAGGGGCGGGCTCGTTAATCATCACCGACCGCAACTCGTCGCGGAGGTCGTCGCGGAGATCTGCCTCAAGCTCATGGACGTGCGTGTCGGCGCTGACCAGCGTTTGGCCGGGCTGTTTGGCGTACCAGTCGCGGTAGGTCGTTTTCAGCCGGTTCGTCGCCAGGCCAAGCTGAATGGCTTCTTCCGTTCGGGCCTGCGCCTGAGTTGCGTGGTTCGTTTGCAGGGCGCATAGAAAATACCGCTCGTTCAGGCGGGCGTCGCTGGACTCGATATCGTCCGGACTGATAACGGTCTGGTAAGCGGTCCACGCGTCGGCGTAACGGCCCTGTTGTTCAAGGGCACGGGCGTAGGTATTCTGCAACTGCCGACGCCGGTTCGCTTTCTCTCCTGTCCATTGGCTGGCAAGAATGTTGGTAGGACGAGCCTGAACGTCCAGGTCGGCGAGCGCGCGTTTTATGAGCAGCTCGGCCGTTGGGACGTCACGTTTTTCGTCGGCCATCTGAAACGCGATCGTATTGAGCATCAAGATGTCAGTCTGCGTAGGGGGGAGCGCGTTGACCAGCGCCAGCATACCGCGTATGTCGTTGTTCTTGTAGTAGCCATCGGTCATCATCACGCTGAGCGCCGGTAGGTACGACGAAGTCGGAAATTCCTTTGCAAAGGCCTGATACATTGCCTTTTTCTTGGCCCAGTCGGCCTGCGCACGTACGGCCATCGCCCGGTCTTTCTGCGCCAGCGACCCGGCGGGATCGGCCGTTTTTTGCTGTTCACGTATGGCGTTGGCCTTCGTGAAATCGCCCATGCTTTCGTAGAGCTGAGCCGCCGTTGTCAGTTCCGCCAGCGTTGGTTTGGGGTGCGACGCTAGATACGCACGGATACCCGCGTCGACTTTGGGGCCGAAGCCGGGCTTACGCTGTTTCACTAGTGCGGCCAGATAGTCCGACCAGTAGAGGGGGCGCAGGTCGGGTCGTTCGGCGAGTTCAAGTTCATACAACTGCACAACCCGGTTCAGGTCGGGCCGGGCATCGGATTCGTAGAGAAAATGACTCCGCGTAAAGACCGATGCCTGTCCGCCAAGGGCGTGGGGCAGGGGGCACCCGTTGTCGTCGCAGACCGGAATTACATACAACAGCCCCCGGTTCAGGTCGACCCGACGGGGCTGTTGGGGGTTACGAAACAGGAGCATCATGCCCGACACATTCGTACGCGGCATGGTCAGTTGGCCCACGTAATTAGCCCCCTGCCGAACCAGCTTTATTCCCGCTGGCTGACTTAGGCTCATTACGGCTGGGGTGCCGTAGCGAACGAACCGGGCTTCAATCAGACTATCCGTAGCCAGGGGTGTTCCCTGTGGCGAATAGGTAAATGACACGACCTGCCCAACCTGTGGAGCAACAGGCGTATACCGAAACTGAGCCTGCACCAGGCAGGCTGCCAATACGAGCGGAGAAAGAAAAGCGAGGGTTTTCACTCCTCCAAAATACAAACGACCGACTCACAATACTACCGATCGCCGATTTACTTATCAAATTCCTCCGCAGGCAAGACCTAAGTGGTAAGGTTGGCTGACAACCGTTGACAACCCCGGTCGCTACCCTGCTGACTGATAATCAGTGGATGGTATGGTGAAGCGGCTGTCGCGCGAAAACCGGCTATCTGATACACACGAAGTGGTAAAAATCATGAATCGGGATTATGCCAGTGGAATGATAAGTGCTAAGCAGGTTTGTATAGCACTTGTTAAGTTTATGAATATGAGATTTATTAAACTTATATATTCGTTTGTACTGATTATATGGGGTGTGGACGGACTGGCACAACAGGCACGTCCGCTGCAGTTCCGCTACGCCCTGACCGACTCGGCTACCACCTCGGCCGGCTTGTTCAACGCCGACTCGGTGCTGCTAGCCACCCTGTGGGCAGCCAGACCAACCCCCCCCGGCAACTTCTCGGCCGCCGTTCCCCCCACCGACCAGACCGGACGCGCCCTGCCACCAGGCAACTACCATGTCCGCGTTTTGGCCAGCCGCGTGCGCTACGCCTGGC
>JAKONH010000411.1 GCA_022702045.1 Spirosomataceae bacterium | reverse complement strand
AAGTAGAATACGAAAAAATTTGCGCTTCATACAGAGTGTGTTGGTGGCAACAGCGACTGACAAAGGTGAATAAAACAGCCCTGAACGGCCAAAAGTACTAGGATTCGTTGGTTAGAAAAAACAGTGTATCAATGTTGGCTACCGGAGTAACATCAGCCGTCCGCTTGTTTGGGTTGATGATCCGTCAGTTTCAGAGCGGAGTTGTATTCGGTAGAGGTAGATGCCATTCGGCATCACCTGACCGGTTATGCCCTGTCCGTTCCAGTTTCCCAGTTCAACTGAGCCAGCACAGTAGTTGCACTGTCCCACCTGCTGATTAATCGTCCGCCCATTCATATCGTAAATACTCAGTGTCCAGTCGAGAGATTCGCCGGATCGGTTATGCGTTGCTATTAACGTTGACTGCGTACTGATTGGGTTAGGAGTCGTCTGCACCCTATCGATTTGCAGACCGGGCTTTTCTGAAACTCTAAAAGCCAACGCCTTCTCTGCGGGATTATTGCTTAAATCCCAAGCTTTCACCTGGACGGTATACTGCCCGGGCGACATGGCTTGAAATGTATAAACAGCTTCGCCCTGCCGCCCGTCATTACTGGTAGACACGTAATAATCGTTGAGTATTACTGATGGTTGACCCGTCAGCTGGGCCGTCAGTTCGTGTCCTAATCCCGCCCGGGCAATGTTGATACCCTTGTTATCACTCAATTTTACCCGCAGGATCACGGCAGGTCCCGCCACCTGAATCGACTCACCATCGAGACTACTACCATCAATGGCCAACTGAATAACTGGCGGCTGCGTGTCGGCACTATCGACGGTAACACTGCCACCAACTAACAGACTTTCGCTGTTGCCTATAGCGTCGAGCAGACTGTCGGCCTGAATGGCATACATGTACAGTTTGGCTCCGCCGACGGTATAATCGATGTCTTTAGGCATGGTAAATCGGGCTGTGAACTGCCCATTACGCACCGGTGTGCGCCCGACAAACAGCGTATTTGCAAAGGCTTGGTAACTCATCTTAGCACTTTCTGTGCCGAGAGTGGCCAGGGTAGTCGGCTTATCGTATAGTATAAGTCGCATGGTACCCGTAAACGACGACACCAGCTGATTCTGCGCGCGAATTTCGCCTGTCAGTTCGACGGTTTGCAATGCCCGTAACGTATCCGATTTTCCGGCAGTCACGCTTCGACTGTTGACACGGGTCAGCACGGCTTGCGCCTGCGGATAAGCCAGCCGGGCCGACGGATCACCCAGCAAAGCGAAGTTCCGGTTATCGCGTCCGTGCAGACTGTTATTTTTTGTAGCCCGCATCATATCCCCCAAACGGGGCATCTGTCCGTTAACCGGTTTGAATACGGACGCATAGAAGGCCGTATTCACCAGCATGTTGCTGTTTGAGAATACAGGCCGGCTGGTCGTCAGCAAACCAATGGCCCCTCCCTTATTACTCAACAAAGCCAGTTCAGCACCCGATACAAGAGACGGATCATCATAACGGCCAAACTGGCAGGTTGCCGTAACCATCAGCGGTAACCGACGGTTCGTCCAGCGCAGAATACTTCCCTCCGTTACGATCTGCTCCTGAGCCAACCCTGACGTCCCGCCATGCCCATTGTAATTGATAATAAGCCGTCCATCCTCGACCGCTTTATTAATCAACTGCTCAACAGTAGGCGCTCGGGGGCCTAGTGCGGTGACTTCCTGTGAGTATGAATCAAGAAACACACGTTCGGCCTCATAAGCGGGCGATTGCGTTTCAACCTGACTCGCCAGTTTATCGGCATCGCTCTGATGAATGTTAAAATCACCGTCATCGGCAATAAGCATCACCTTCGTCTGCCAGTCACCCCGCTGCGTATGGTCAGCGCTGTAGTTGATCAGCTTGTCAACGACGGCTTTAGCTTCTGCTATCGTTTTAACAGGTAAGCGCCCGATACCAATGTCGACCAGCAGATCGCCCTGATCCGTTTCAACCCATTCGCCTTCCTTCTCATCCATGAACCCGAAATAATCATCGGAGGAGTAGCTGTATATAGGGTGCATCGATTCACGACTTTCATACACCGGTATCGTATTGGCCAGTTTAGTCGCGTCCATCCCGTTGTTACGGTTATGCATACGATAGTCGTACGTTGCGTCGCCCATCAGCAGCAGATACCTCAGTTTGGCAGGCTCTTTTTGGTAGAAGTAACGGACGGCATCGCGGATAGCTGTCGGGTCCGGTTGGCCCGATCCGAACTCATTATACACTTGCTGCGCCGTAATGACCAGCACGTCCAGCTTGTCGTTGCTACGCCTGAACGCAGCCAGTCGCTCAGCTTCCGACTGCCACAATGGCGCTGTAATCAGCAGTAAGTCGGGTGTCTTTTGCGCCCTAAGGTTCTGATTGCCGATTGCCTGCGTAGAGACCGGCGTCAGCAGCTGACTATCTGTGAAGAGAAGATAATCGCTTAGCTTATTCGTTTGCCAACGGGCTTCCGATGCCTCATTGATTGAATACCCCTGACTAGCTGGTACCAGCGGGTTTGTTACATCCCAGATTCGCAGGGAATTCGTTGCCTGTTTCAGCCTAGCTGTACCGGCCGGTAGCCGGCGTACCCAGGTAACCGTCGTCGGCATTTGCAGGAAACGCTGAAATTCGACACCGATATAGTCGAGATAAGCCTGTGCCGCAACGTTTCGGTTGTTCTGAAACGTAATAACCGTTTGCATAGCGTTGCCCGTGACGGCTGGGAGCCTGAACGTGTCACTTCGACTAGCCGCCTGGTAATCATATTCTGTCCCGGAAATTACAGGCATAGCCATGGTTCCTGCCAGCTGACCGTTGACCGAAACAGCAAATCGTGTTGGCTCGGTTGAGGCTACCACGGCTGCAAAGCGTACCCGAACGGGCAAGCCGTTAACGAAATCAGGTGCCGTAAAGGCAATTTTCTTCGTTGTATCAAGCGTCATAAACTCCCCAAGCCATTCCCTTCCCGAATTCATCGACGGGCTGGGCGCACTGGTTGGCAGTTTCTGGCTGTCCAATTCGTGAAACTGGTAATCGGTAAACGCCGTGATGATTGATGTATCACTTAGTTTCCCCGCTGCTTTAGCAGCAATGCGCAAGCCAGGTGCAGTACCAATCGTCAGGAAATAAAATGTGGTATCAGTATAGACATTGGTCTGGTGTATAAACCGCCGGTTTGTGGTATCGTACCGAACAACGTTGGGGCCTTGTCCAAAGAAAAGTAAGGCGTCACCGGCGTCGAAATGCCCGTCACTTTCTCCCGTTACCTGAATAGCGTTCTCGGTTAGATCGGCGGCACGGGGGGTGGCATTGGGTTGCGGCAACATTGCCCCCCCGTTTCCGTAAAGCCGCAGCAAGTGGGGATCAGCCTGTAAAAATGCAGGGTTCATACTGGCCAGCGTAGCCTGGTCAAGTCGGTAAACACCGTCCTGTGTTACCCCGATTTTGACCCATATACCTTGCTTCAGCACTGACTCGGCAGGCCCATTGCTTTGGCTATACCCAACCGATCTGCTCAAGACAAGCAGCCCGACAACAAGCCAGTACCCGTTAAACCGTTTCCACCCATGCATGAGCTAGTACTGCGTAAGACTTTCCCGACGCCAGTTCTTTACAAACGACGCGTGTCCGGCGCAACGTACCCCGAACGAATTTCTTTTTGTTAATGATAAATGTTGTTCCTTCGCGTACGTCTCGCAAGAGAACCCGTGTCTCGGCTGTGCTGGCAAAAGGCTGCTGCTCGTGTGCTCGCAACGCTATCATCAGCGCCGGATTTGCATACGTAGTTGCAGCCGGCTTTTGCAGGTACTGCTGCAATGGCTCCAGAATGGCAACAGGGAATACGACCTCCGTCAGCAGGGGTTGCATGAGCTGTTTAAAGGCTTGCTGCCAGGCCGGCCCGTGTGGTGCAGTACGCCGACGTCGATACCGGTGCACATGCGCATGGGCTACTTCATGCACATAAGTGACCAGAAAGCTCCAGGGGTTCAGGTCCGCATTGACGGTGATCTGTGTCTGACCGGTAGGCAGCACCCGGAAATCACCCAGCCGGGTCCGACGGGGCCGTACCACCCGTAAGGCGAATCCATATGTCTGGTGAAGCTGCCTGCAATAGGCTGCGGCCGGTACCGGAACGCATGTAACGAACTGATCTGTCAAGGTATAAAAACAAAAAAAGCCTTATAAAAATAAGGCTTTTTGCAGACATTCTGACGGGCTATTCTTACTTAGCACTATCAGCAGCAGCCGATACTGACTCAGTCGAGGTAATCGTCGTCGATACAGCCGAATCCGTAGCCATCGTAGTCGTATCAGTCGACATCGTCGTTACGGTCGAATCGGTCGTCGTCTCTTCCGTTTTAGGTTTGCTTTGGCAGGCAGCTAGCGTCAGCGTGCCACCGATGAACAGGAGTGCAAAAACTTTTTTCATTGTTATGGTAGGTATACGTTTAAGTCGCAAATATAAATTGTTTTAAGAAAGTACAAAAAAGAGATGCGCCAGTACACTGTAGGCGTGCTGGCGCATCAAATAATCTAATTCCCATTTATACTTTCCGAAGTTTACCTATCGGTTACGCGACTTGATTCTATCGTAGACGCCAGTACTGCGAAATGTCAGTAATTTATGTCCAAAATAGTTCGCCAGGAAACTCATCCCCATACCGACAACGTGCGAGCCTTTCTCACGAGCCCACTGCGGCAGTTCAGGAAACAATGGATTGGCGACCCAGTCAAGGGTAAACTTGGAGACATAAACCTGTACGACCAACGCCACTAATGCAATACCCAGAAACTTTATGGCTTCCCGACCAGTATTCCCTGTTTTACCGGCCGCGAACGCGTATTTCTTAGTCGGCATAAATGTTAACACCGTAGCGGTCAAGTAGCCAAGTAATACGCTGTTAGCAAAGGAAGCACCAAGGTATTCGCGATAGACGACCTGACTGACGAAGTTGATCGACGCCCCTAGCAAAGCCGTTAGAAAGAATGTGAATAAATCACGATACTCTCTTGTCTTCGGCGGTTGGATTTCGCTCACGTTCACGGACTTTGCCGAGCAGATAAACAAAAACTGCTCTACTCTTTATAAGATGATAATTCGCAAAACTACGCATTCACCCGCAGAGGTAGCCCATTGGGTAGCGACAACTGAGGGTGCGGCCTTTTAAAAAAGCCCCTGTAGCAAACCTGGAGCGACACCAAGACCGATCGTCAGTATGATCGCAGCTACCAGCACATACCGGAATACGGGCGATATGCGGATCGGCTCGGTGGCACCGTCGCGGAAGTACATAGCGATAATTACCCGGAAGTAGTAATAAATACCAACGGCTGACATTAGCACGGCCACGACCAGCAGCCAGATCTGACCACGTTCAACGGCCGTTGAGAACATGTAAAATTTACCCCAGAAGCCAGCCGTCAGTGGAATACCGGCCAATGATAGCATCGACGTAGCCATTGCCAGTCCGAGCAACGGGTTTTGCTTGGCTAGTCCATTGAATGCATCGAAACTTTCGTTGCTCAACGGATTACTGCTTAATGTTTGCATCCCCCGTTGCCGAGTGACCAGTAGCAGTACCCCAAACGCCGAAATTGTAGCAACTGAGTAGGCCAAGGAGTAGAAGACGATGGCCTGCCGCGACTGAACGCTCAGGGCGGCCAGACCGATCAGCAAATAGCCAGCATGTGAAATGCTCGAATACGCCATCATTCGTTTGAAGCTGTTTTGATACACAGCCGTCACGTTACCAGCAATCAATGTAATGGCCGTAACAACCGCCAGGATGATGCCCCAGAACGAATACACGTAAGTGAACGAGGCAGCCAGCAGATGTAACAATGCCGCGAAACCCGCCGTTTTTACTACAGTAGACATGTATGCCGTGAAAATGGTTGGGGCTCCGTCATATACGTCGGGGGTCCAGAAGTGGAACGGAGCCGCCGATACTTTGAACAGCAAACCAACCAGCAACATCAACAGGCCGACATAAAAAATCAGTGATAAGCCCTGCTGAGCATGCGACGCGTAGCTGGCGATACCGGCCAGTGTAAATGACCCCGAAGCGCCATACAGCAAGGCCATCCCAAACAGCATAATTCCTGTGGTGAAGGCACCCATTAGGAAGTATTTCAGGGCAGCTTCGTTCGAGCGTAGATTTCGCTTATCACTGCCCGTCAGTACGTACATGGCAACCGACAGAATTTCGACCCCAACGAACAGCATAACCAGATTTTCGTAGCCAATCATCATAACGGCACCGACCAGCGAAAACAGAATAATCGCGTAGTACTCAGCAGGCTGCGCAGCTTCGTCCTCTTCAAACGAACCCGACAAAGCCACAACCAGAAATGACGATAACAAGGCAATGGCGGTAAAGACCATCGACAGGTTATCGGTCCGGAGCATGCCGTTGAAATATAAATACGTTTTATTCCAGTCGAGGAAATTGGCAACCAGTGCCGCTACTAAAAACAGTAGTGTTGCTGGTAACAGCACCGACCGCGACTTCAGAAAGCCGAGAAACAGCAGAACGACAGCAAAAACCGACAGGAGGACAATGGGGAACATTGATGTATGGTTTTGACGGGTGTGCAAACAACCCGTCGGGTCAATTTTATTTCATCGAAATAGTCGTCGTACCAATATACTTCATCAGGTTGGCAACGGCGGGTTCGGTCATTTTCATAAACGTCTG
>JAKONH010000371.1 GCA_022702045.1 Spirosomataceae bacterium | reverse complement strand
GTCTGCCAATTTCGACATCCTACAGTGTAAGAAAAGAAGTTGAGACAGCCAGCCCGTTGACCCTGGCCAACCGTTTCAACAATACAAAGGTAGCTAATCAGACTAATTCGTTGCAAATTTTATAGTAAGAAACCGTAAAATTTATGATACGTTAAAATTGCGTCTATATTTGTTATGAAAAGAGAAAACGGACGGGCAAATGGCCGATAAAAATTTAGAAATTGATAATACTGATCTGAAAATTCTCGGTCTGCTTATGCAGGATGCAAACATGCCATACACAGAAATCGGTAAGCGAATCTTTGTGTCGGGGGGGACTGTGCATGTTCGGATGAAGAAGTTAGAGCAGATGGGAGTTGTGAAAGGGTCGCAACTTGTGATCGATAGCACCAAGCTGGGTTGGGATATCAGTGCTTTCCTAGGTATTTATCTCGACAAAAGCTCGCTGTATGCCGAAGTGTCCCAGCAGTTGGAGGCCATTCCTGAAGTAGTCAATGTACATTATACGACCGGTATCTACAGCATTTTCGCCAAGATCGTTTGCCGCGATACACAGCATCTGCGCGAGGTACTGCACGATAAAATCCAGAAGGTAAGCGGAGTACAACGTACGGAGACGTTTATTTCATTGGAAGAGAGTGTCAACAGACCTGTTCCATTTAGTGAAGCCTTGTAAGGGCAATGAACCGTTACCGGCTGTGTACGTGTTATAGCCGACAACTAATACGCACGCATGCAACCTAAAATTCACGCCACAACCGTCGTAGGTATCCGGCACAACGGGCATGTGGCTCTGGGAGCCGATGGGCAGGCCACGATGGGTAATACCGTTGCCAAAAGCAATGTCCGCAAGATTCGCGTGCTGATGGGCGGAAAAGTGCTGGCCGGATTCGCCGGATCGACAGCCGACGCCTTCACGCTGATCGAGCGCTTTGAAGATAAATTGAACGCTTATGGTGGCAATCTGAAACGAGCAGCCATTGAACTGGCAAAAGACTGGCGTACAGACCGGTATCTACGTAAGCTCGAAGCCATGCTGATCGTGGCGTCGAAAGAAGACCTGCTGATCGTGTCAGGGACAGGGGATGTTATCGAACCCGACTACGACGTGGCTGCCATCGGTTCCGGGGGCATGTATGCGCAGTCAGCTGCTGTAGCACTGAAAAAGCACGCGACCGGCATGACGGCGGAAGAAATGGTGCGGGAAAGTCTGCATATCGCAGCTGACGTATGCATTTACACGAATCATAATCTGGTAGTCGAGTCGCTATAGCCAAGACAACTGACGGGTGTGATAGGATAGCTACCTCGGTATATTGCCTACATTTGAGTCTTTGTTTTGCGACAATCGGCACTAGCTCTGACAAACGCATGAAAGAAGGCTTACCACAATCGTCCAAGTTGATGCGCCGGCGGATTTCGCTGGGGTTCGCTGTGGCTTTGGTACTGTTGGCCATCGGATTTGCGTTGTCGTTGGTAAGCTACCGTCGTCATAACGACGATAATGTCGGAGCCGAACAGGCACAGGCGGTTATCAATGAAACCAATACGCTTCAACTCCTGATCCAGGAAGTGGAAACCGGGACGCGGGGGTATATGCTGACGCATGAACTGCGCTATCTAAACCCAAGGGAAACGGCATTGCCGCAGATTTCCGGCCACCTCGACAGCATTCGTATGATGACGGCCAGCCACGGGCCACTCATTCGTCAGCAGGTCGATATGCTTATGCTACAGATTCGGGCCAAGTTGATGATGGCTAGTAAACAGCTTCAGCTAACCAATGCCGGACTGATGGACAACCGGGATACGGTTCGGCTCTATCTGGCTACCGGGCGTGAGCGGATGAAAGCGGTCCGGCGGACAGTAGCAGTGATACAGAGTGCCGAAGCGGAACGACTGGCTCAGCAAACAAGTCAGGCTGAACGCTCGTATCGTAAAACACAGCTGCTAATTTTTGCGCTGTCGTCCCTGACGTTTTTCGCGTTGATTGCGCTGTATCGTATGCTTAAGGAGGAGCTTCACCGACGGCAGCAGAACGAAGATCAACTGCGGGAATATGAGGTTCGACTACGCGAACAGATCCGGCAACTGGAAACGTCGAATGAAGAGCTTGAGCGGTTTGCGTACGTTGCCAGTCATGATTTACAGGAGCCACTGCGTAAGATTCGGTCGTTTGCTACCTTGATCGCAGCCCGGCATGGGGACGCGCTGGAGCAGGAAGGAAACACATATGTGCACAAAATCGCTTCGTCGGCTGACCGCATGTCGAAGCTGATTAAAGATTTGCTGGATTTCTCGCGGATTTCCAATCATCGCGAAGAGCCGGAGCTGGTATCATTAGACGATATTGTTCGTTATGTGCTTGACGATCAGGAGTTGCATATCAAGGGGCTGGGGGCCGATGTATCGGTCGACAAGCTGCCAACCGTACAGGCAGTAGCTGGTCAGATGGACCATTTGTTTGCCAACCTTATCTCAAATGCACTTAAATTCACCCGCCCCGGTGTCACGCCCAACCTGGAAATCAGTGCCCGGATAGCCGACTTAACCCAGTATCCGAACCTGGCCGACAATCGAACGTACTACGAAATCTGCGTGTCGGATAACGGCATCGGTTTTGACGAAAAATATTTAGACCATATTTTCAAGGTTTTTCAGCGACTGCACGGCAAAAGTGCGTTTGAAGGAACCGGAATAGGGCTGGCCATTTGCAAACGAATTGTGATGGCGCATGAGGGGCATATCACGGCCCGCAGTCAGCCCGGAGTCGGAACGACATTCATACTTATTCTTCCCGAACGGCAGTCGCGCCAGGATTATGACCGAACAAATCCCATCAAGACCCATTCATATTCTGCTGGTTGACGATGACGAAGACGACCGTTTTCTGACGC
>JAKONH010000358.1 GCA_022702045.1 Spirosomataceae bacterium | reverse complement strand
GACCTGCTGGGCCGGAAGATCACGCAGAAAGGCGGCAAAGGTACTCAGCTGCTGTTTGCCGAGATGAGCAAGACGATCCGGGAAGCCAGCACGCACGACGACTTAAAACCTTATGCGCAGCAGTTGGGTACCGAACTGAAACGTACACAGGATGTTGTCGAGAGCCTGATGCCGCACGCGCTGAACGGCGATACGGAACGGTACCTTGCCGACGCTACGCTGTTTCTGGAGTTGTTCGGTATCGTCGTCGTGGCATGGCAGTGGCTGAAGCAAAGTGTCGTTGCCAAACAGGCGATCCTAACGCAGAATCCGCAGGGCGACGAACTGGCGTTTTACGAAGGCAAGCTACACACGATGAAGTTTTATTTTCACTACGAAGTCCCCAAAACACTCGGACTCGCGGTTCGATTGAAAGATACCGAAGTGCTGACCATCGTGACGGAGAAAGAGCTGGCGCTGTAATCGCTTAACGCAGTATCGGGAGCCACTCCGTACGGATCGGCTCCCGATAGTTAACGGCTACTTCTCTGTTGGTTTCGTTGGCGATCAGTTACTGCTTGATTACCCGAACCACTTGTGTACGCTCACCTTGTCGAATAGTCAGCAGGTAGATTCCGCTTGGGTATGTTGCCAGATTCACAGTCTCCGTGCTTTGTCGGCTGGTTCTGGTTAGCAGCATACTACCGGCACTGGTTGCCAGTTGTATGCTGTACGAATCGGCGGGTAATGTAGGCCAGTTGATGGTTAGCCTGTCCGTTGTCGGATTAGGGGCAACGCTAATGCCGGCTCCACCAGGTTCCAGCGCTGTAATGAGTTCGACCTGTAGCCGACCCGGTTCGTTCACCTGCCCGACACGACACCACGCATTACTGACAGTACTGATCCTGTACGCCACGTTGGGAGACACTGTCCGGAGCGAAACGGTATCTGGCGATTTGTAGGCCAATCGATTGATTGCGGATAAATCCGTTTCGATACGGTATGACCAGGGTCCTTCCCCGCCCAGCAGTACCACCGCCTGAACCGGTTTTCCGGCCTCGTAAAACATGGTCGGGACGCTAAAGCGGGCTGTTGGCCGCGCCCGTAACGACACAGGGTAAGCATAAGCGCCGGCCGCAACGGCGGGATCACTTACCCGTATGCGCACTCGGTATCCGCTGCCAGGCGCTGTGGTAGCAGCGATTACCCCCCGTACGGTATTGGTACCCGACAGTATTGTTGGTAAGTCGACAAAATTTCCACCTGTACTATCCGAGCACTGGGCAATTAACGAACTTCCGGCGGGTAACGTCCCGGATACCTCATAGGTCATCGCGAGGGTATCGCCGGCACAGGCATTGGTGAGTCCCTGATACAGTCCGATTCTTGTCACTGAGATGCTGTTTGCACTGGCGGGGTTGACCGTTACTTGCGCCGTTCCGGTTGCGCTACCGACACCACAACTATTTCGTACTGTAGTGATGGTATACGTCGTTGTCTGAGTCGGCATCACTGCTGCATAGGTGATCTCCCCGGGGTTGATATACGCGTACCTGTTTAACCGCTGACCAGTCGACAGAGCAATCTCTATATCTTCCTGGTTCGGTAGCGTTGCCAGCAGCCTGATCGGCAAGTAGGCCGTCTGTCCGGCATTTATAATTGTATTCCCGGCAATGCTCATCTGAGGGGGTGTACTAACGTAAAGTTGCACGACTGTTGAGAGGCTTGGATCGGTCGCCGTTACCTTTATTTGATAGACACCAGCAGCGTAAGTCGCCGGTATCGCCACGGTTAAACTCCCTGACTCTGTAACGCTGCTTTCGAGCATCCGCACCGACTTGTCGGGCAACTGCATCGACGCCTGAAACCGGTTTGCCCCGCCAAATTCACCCCGACTCCGGTACGTTACCACAACGGTCGTACCCGCGCAAACCCGCCGGGTTTCACTCTCATCGTCGGCAAAGCGCAGGGTGAGAGTGGGCTTTACGGAGACCTGAACCTGCCCCGACACCGTACCGTAGCCACAGCCATTGGTTACAGCTTTCAACGAATACGTTGTTCGTTTGCCGGGACTTACTTCGCGCGATCCGGCCTCTTCACTGTAGTATTGCATGGCGACTTCATCCGAGAAAACAACCCGATATCCGAGCCGCCCCCCACCGCCGGTTAAATTGACGTTGAGCCGGGCAACGTTCCCCCCCTCTATCTGAACCTCGCCCGCAGCACCAGTAGCGGTAAGCCTAGCCGTTGGTTTTGTACGAATGTCGATACTTACCGGACTGGAAATAACATCAGGATTACGAACAACGACCCTGAACTGATAAGCGCCGGCTACCAGATCAGCCGGGGCTACGAACTCGAAGGGACTTTGCGACACTGGCGCACCTATGTCGGTAAAAACGCCCGATGTTTTAGCAAGCTGAAGCTGGTAGCTGGTCTGGTTACTAACCGATCCGAGTACGGCAAACGGCAGCCGTACACTACTGCCCGTACACGCGAAAAAACTACCGTCGCTGCCGGCTGTAATCACAATTTTTAGTGGTTGCACGGTATACACGAGCGCTGGCGTCGAGGGGGTCGTTACCCCACACTGGTCAGTGATTGATTTGATGGTGTAGGTAGTCGTTCGGTCAAGCCGGACAGGCTCGCGAAAGTTATAGTCGACCACCCGGACTACGTCGTTGATTCCGTCCGAAAGCACTACTGTATACGGCCCTAAGCCCTCACTGGGCTGAAAGCGAATTACCCGACTTTCGCCTGCGACGACCGTCGTCGATTCACCCTCGCTACCGAGCGTCAGCCGAGGCTGATCAGCAACCCGTACCGATTGCTCCTGACTGTACAGTAACGGATTGCTGGAGACGACCCGAATCTGATAGTTACCAGGTCCAAGCTTGATGCGGTTGGCTCCCGGCTGGACATTGGTTGCCACCGGTACCCAAAGGTTATAATCTTTGCGAACCTGGATCGTGTACGTATTGGCGGGATCAAACGAGCCGAACGCGCTGAATTTCGTTAGCAGACTATCCTGCGGGCAATGTATGCCCGAATGCAGCAGCCGAAGCTGTGGCGGTGACAGGACAATGCCCGTCTTTACAGCATCGGTTACCGTCACCTGGGCTTTTCCTTCGCCCGTACCGACAAAGCACTGGTTACGAACTTCCCGTATGGTATAGGTTCCCGACTGATACGGAAAGAACCGCACGGTGCCATAGTTATCGTTACCACTCGACTCGTACGTAAATTCGCTCCCTTCGTGCAGCGTCACCCGGTACGGGCCACCACCGCTATACGCAACGTTCAGGTAAGCCTGGGTACCGGCCGTTACGGGCTGGGCAGACTGCGTTGCCAGCAGACTGGCTTTGGGACGGGCCTGAATACGAACCCAGTCAGTTGTCAGTGGACCGTCGCTTACGGAAGCCTGGTCACTCACCCGCACCTGCATCTGGTACGAGATCGGCCCGTACGTCGACAGTGAGGATATGACAGGCACCGTAAACGTTAACCGGGTACCTGTCAGCACAGCCGGTGCAGTGGCGTATACCGTACTACCATTACCGATAAAGCGTACGCTGTACTGGGCATTTGGCGAAAAGTTCGCGTTACTGAAGGCCCGGACCTGTGCCTGCTGCCCTTCGCACAGGATTGGCGGCACCAGCGAATCGATCGCCACGCCGGCCCGTACAGTCACCTGTAACACACTGCGGTCGACCATACCCGCTCCGCATCCGCTGGAAAACGACGTCAACGAATAGGAACTCGTTTGAGTGGGCTTCACTACGCGTGTCATCGAGTTACTGAAACCGTACTGTTGGGTCATCAGTTGCCCGTCGTTCATCACGACGGAATAGGGCATCACACCCTGCCCCCGGACGTTTATTTCGGCGACCTGTCCCAGATTAATCGTCTGGCTACCAGTAGTGATAGCTGCCGACGGGCGGGCATACACAATCACGTTTGTTTCGGCCGACGCACTCGTAACGGCGGGGTTTGTCGCCAACACCCGAACCTGGTAGATGATCGCGATTACGTTCGGGTTACTATCCAGCGTCTCCGGTAGCGTGACACTCAGTGTGTTGTCGGCTTCAGTCGCATCCAGCTCAATAGTCGGGCGGCCAGCCTCGGTAGGCGTTAGTCTGACCTTGAATGCGTTACCCGCGCCAAACGTCCCGCCCCCCTTATCGATATTGATGCGCAGCACCGAGCCGGCGCATAAAGCCTGACCGGAAAGCGACGTAACCCGTACTGGCACTGGGTTGATTTTTACCAACGCTGTGCCGCTGGCTTTACCAACTCCGCAGCTGTTCTGGATAGCCGTCAGTCGTAGCAGACCACTCCGAGCAGGACTAAGCGTGTACTGCTGATCGACGCCGACGTTATACCAGTCACCAAACGATATGCGCACGGAGTCGTTGAGCGTAGCAGTCAGTGGACCATTTCCACGCCCTTTAAAGCGAACGATGTATGGATCATACGGATTGCCAACCTCCGAAATGGCACTCAGGGTAACGTCCGGAATAAACCGCACGTAGAAACTCGTACTCCATTCACTCTGTACAACGGGGGCCGTCGACACCACCCGCAGATAAAACGACGAGGATGTCAGCTGGTAATCCTGGTAAGGCAGGTCTTTGACTACGAATCGCAAACTTCCATCGACAAGTTCGGCCGGGTATGTCGTGATATTTGTCGAGTTATAGTAGTAATCTTTGGCTAACTGGACAGTGAAGCGGTTAGACGCCCCAAACGTACCGGTAGTTGAAATCGGCAGTATTACGGTTGTTTCGGCACAGATCGAATTGGGCATTCGACCGAGTGTGATTGTCTGGGCAACGACCAAACAGCTACTGACCAGCGATAGTATCGCCATTAGGAAAAAGCGGAACATAAACGGTGGGTAAAACGGGCTAAAGTTTACCGCAAGAATATTCAAAAACAGGAAACATAACCAGTCCATTTACGAAATAAGTAGGGCAAAAATGGACGCCCTGAACAGGCTGGGCGGAGACCGTATCTACTTCAGGTTACTTTCCATTTGCGCGGTATAGACGAAATAAAATTCTGCGTGCACAATGTACATATTCCGGGTGCGCGCTTATTTTTTATTGACCATTTAAAGTTAAACTATAATTTTTACGATATAGCGAACCGTCGTATTACGTAAGCCCTCCGAAACCTGTACCTTCGTCCACTGAGTCATCTGCGTCCCGTTCAATGCCGCTGATTGTTCCGTCGACGTACCAGCCACCGGCTTTGCTGTGGACTGGTCATCTGCAAACCATCGTTCCTTCCCTGTTTCGGAAGGTGTCGGTTGCCTACGTCCGCGAACGCATCGAAACGCCCGACGACGATTTTCTGGACCTCGACTGGGTTTACGCATCTAATCGATCTGAACAGCAGCCACTGGCAGACCGTCGACTGGTAATTCTGTCGCACGGCCTGGAAGGGAGTTCGGGGAGTACATACCTCGCTGGTATGGCACGCCACCTGAGTCAGAACGGATTTGATTGCCTGGCCTGGCACTACCGCTCGTGCGGGGGCGATCTCAACCGGCAACAGCGGTTTTACCACCTCGGCGACACCGATGACTTACACTTCATCATCACCCACGCGCAGGCCAAAGGCTACGCGTCGATACACCTGATCGGCTTTTCGGCTGGTGGCAGTATCACGCTCAAATACCTCGGCGAACGCGGCACAACCCTTAACCCGGCCGTTCGGCGGGCCGTTGTGTTCTCGGTACCGCTCGACCTGATTGGGTCGTCAGACCGACTGGAGCAGTGGGACAGCCTCATTTATAACCGCCGGTTCAGCCGGTCGCTTAACGCTAAAGTAGCGCGCAAAGCGGCTGTAATGCCGGGCGTCTTTCCCCTCGACGCGGTTCAGCAATCGCGCCGGGTGCGGCAGTTTGACGAGGTATTTACCGCCCCGATGAACGGCTTTCGCGACGCCACCGACTATTACACTCGCAGTAGTTCGCTCCAATACATACCCGGCATTGCCGTTCCGACGCTGCTGGTCAACGCCCGGAACGACCCGTTCCTGTCGCCAACCTGTTTCCCGGAGTCGATGGCGCGGGAACTGGCCAACGTCTGGATGGAGTTTCCCGAGCAGGGCGGCCATTGCGGCTTTCCAGCCAGAACGGGCGACATCAACGGTACGTACTGGTCGGAACGGCGGGCGCTGGAATTTTTGACACAGCCAGTCGACTAAGCATGGTCGGAGGCAGCGTAATTAATGAACTGTTATCAGCCCGCCTGCGAAGCCGGGTTTATCTATATGCTTACCAAAACACCAGAACAGACGTTTTTCGTCATTGATTTCGACAGCACCTTCACAAAGGTCGAAGCGCTCGACGTGCTGGGTGAGATCTCGCTCGTTGGCCGGCCCGACCGCGACGATGCCCTCAACCAAATCAAAACCATCACCGACCGGGGCATGGCGGGTGAACTGTCGTTTACAGAATCACTTGAACTGCGGCTGAAACTGTTGCGCGCTCACCGCGATCAGCTTCCGGCCCTGATTGAAGCCCTGATGGGCAAAATCTCGGATTCGTTTCAGCGAAACCGGGATTTTCTGATCGAGAACGCCGATCATATATACATCGTCTCGAACGGGTTCCGCGAGTTTATCGTACCGGTTGTAGCCTCATTGGGCATCAAAGCCGATCATGTACTGGCCAACACGTTTGTTTACGATGAAGCGGGTAACATTGTCGATTTCGACCGTAGCAACCCACTGTCAGCAAATGGTGGTAAGCCGCAGGTGATTCGGGGACTGGGGCTTACTGGCGACGTTTACGTAATCGGCGATGGCTACACTGATTACGAAATTCGGGAGTCAGGCGCAGCCGCTCGTTTTTACGCTTTTACCGAAAATGTGCTACGGCCACGCGTAGTCGAAAAGGCGGACTTTACGGCACCTTCACTCGACGAATTTCTGTATCACAACAACCTAAGCCGGAGCCAATCATACCCCAAGAGCCGGATCAAGGTCCTGCTGCTGGAGAACGTTCACCCGGTAGCCGTGCAATTGTTTGAGCAGGAAGGATTTAATGTTGAAATCCGTAAAGGTGCGCTGGACGAAGACGAACTGATCGAAGCCATCCGCGACGTGTCGATTCTGGGTATTCGCTCGAAAACCAACGTCACGGCCCGCGTACTTGAACACGCCAACAAGCTGATGACTATCGGTGCGTTCTGCATCGGTACTAACCAAATCGATCTGACAGCCTGCACCGAGCGCGGGATAGCCGTTTTCAATGCACCGTACAGTAACACCCGCTCGGTCGTGGAACTGGCCATCGGCGAGATCATTATGCTGATTCGGGGCATCGTTCCGAAAAGCAATTCGATGCACCGGGGCGAATGGGACAAATCGGCTAAGAACAGCTACGAAGTGCGGGGTAAAAAGTTGGGCCTAGTAGGCTACGGCAACATCGGCACACAGCTGTCGGTAGTGGCCGAAGCGCTGGGTATGGAGGTCTATTTCTACGATATCGTTGATAAGCTGGCGCTGGGCAACACCCGCAAGTGCAAAACGCTGGACGAATTACTGGCCGTTTCCGACATCATCAGCCTCCACACCGACGGACGGAAAGAAAACAAAAACCTGATCGGCGAACGTGAGTTCGGCCTGATGAAGAAGGGCGTTATTTTCCTGAACCTGTCGCGCGGGCATATCGTCGACATCCCGGCGCTGGTCAATGCGATCAAGCAGGGGAAAGTCATCGGTACGGGCGTCGACGTATTCCCGGAAGAACCCAAAACCAACAACGAAGAGTTTATCAGTGAACTTCGGAACCTACCGAACGTGATTCTGACACCCCACATTGGTGGTAGTACCGAGGAAGCGCAGGCAAATATTGGTAACTTCGTACCCGCCAAGCTGCTCGAATACATCAACAACGGCAGCACCTACGGTAGTGTCAACTTTCCCGAACTTCAGTTGCCGCTCTTGAAAAATTCACACCGGCTGCTCCACATCCACGCCAACGTGCCGGGTATCCTGGCGAAAATGAATACCATCTTCGCCAAGTATCACATCAATATTCACGGTCAGTATCTGAAAACCAACGAGCAGATTGGTTACGTTATTACCGACGTTGCCAAGGAGTATGCCGACGAGGTTGTGCAGGAACTGAAAGGCATAGACAACACGATCAAGTTCAGACTACTTTACTAATGTTGAGTGACTGAGTGATTGAATAGGCTGACATCTGACGCGAGAAAAACGGATCAGATGTCAGCCTATTCAATCACTCAGTCACTCAATCAATACAACCCATGAAAAACACCTACTTCACGCCGGGGCCGGCCGAGTTGTATCCGACGTTTCAGCAACACATGCAGACCGCTTTCGAGCGGCAGCTCGGATCTATTTCGCACCGCAGTCAGGCGTTTCGGGATATCTACAAATTCACCGACGAGCAACTGCGCACGCTGTTGAATATTCCGAAGACGCACGCGATTTTTTTCACGGGTTCGGCCTCGGAAGTGTGGGAACGGCTCCTGCTCAACTGCGTCGAACATGAGAGTTTTCACCTGGTGAATGGGTCCTTTTCGCAGAAGTTTTACGACTATGCCGGCTCGTTGCGGAAGTTTGCGCATAAGCTGGAGAAACCCTTCGGCGAAGGCTTCGATGCCGCTGAGATCGACGTCCCCGAATACGCGGAGCTGGTATGTATAACGCACAACGAGACCTCGTCGGGCGTGCAGATGCGCGTCGCCGATATGCATAAGCTGAAGAAAAAGTACCCGAAGAAGTTGTTTTGCGTCGATATAGTATCGTCGGCCCCCTACCCCGACCTCGACTACACGCTTATCGATTCGGCATTTTTTTCGGTGCAGAAAGCATTCGGTATGCCCGCCGGTCTGGGTGTCTGGATCGTTAATCAGACGTGCCTGGAAAAAGCAACCCGACTACAGCAGTACGAGAACCTGAGCATTGGGGCGCATCACACGCTTCCGACGCTGTGGAAACACTACAAAGACTTCGAAACACCCGCTACGCCCAATGTGCTGTACATTTACGCGCTGGGCAAAATAGCGGAAGATTTCAATCAGATCGGTATCGGTACGATTCGCAAGCAAACGGAAGAAAAAGCCCGGATGCTGTATAAGTTTCTGGATGAGTCCGACCTGTACAGTCCGTTCGTCAAGGAAGAACGGCATCGCTCACAAACCGTGATCGTAGCCGACACGAAAAAGCCATCAGCCGAAGTAATCGCGGAAGCTAAAACGGCCGGTATGATCGTCGGTAGTGGCTATGGGGCGCAGAAGAATTCGCAGATCCGCATCGCCAATTTCCCGGCTACCTCGACCGAACAGGTCCAAAAGCTCATCGTTCAATTACGAAATTCTCGTTAGGAAGAATATACTTTTTCCGGGCACCCGTTTGCTTCTGTCAAGTTGCAGGCGGGTGCTTTTGTATTATTCCGGTTCTACCCTGTCGTATGAGCAAACCTTATTGTACTTAGCTGGTTAATAGCCTATACCAATAATTGGCAATCAATAAAGGACTCAACAACAATGAGAAAACTATTCACAACGACACTATTGCTGACGGGCCTATCTGTGGCCGCGCTAGCACAGAATGACTCCGACTCAACGCGCCGGAAGCCTATCATCAGCGACGAAACCAAGCAGGAAGCCCGTCGAGCAGCCGGCGAAGCTAAAGAAAAGCTGGAAGACGCCGTCGATCAGTCGCTTAATTACCAGCAACGCAACCAGTTGAACTGGTTTCAACCAGGTAACCTTTTCCTCGGCGGTGGCGTTGGCTTCGGTGCCACCGACGGTAAAGTTTATGTCGACGTGAATACTCGTTTGGGCTATTTCTTTCAGCCCGGCTTTGCCGCAGGGATCCGCTACGATTACGACCGGCTGGTTGGTAATCAGTACCATGCACGTCAATTCGGTCTGTTCGCCCGGTATTATCCGTTCCGTACGCGCATCAGCAGCTTTGTGGGCGCCAGTCTGAATTCGGGCCGTGAGTTTTCGGAAAATATTCCAGCCGGTACAAAAGCTAAATATACCAGCGTCGGCCTCGAGTTAGGTGTGATGGCCTGGATACTCCGTCGTCTGGGCGCCGAGTTAAGCTACGAGGGTAGCTTCTACAATAAAATCGATCCGACCGTAGGCCGTGGTAAAGGTGGTCGGTTGAAATTCGGCGTCAACTACTATTTCGGCCGTGTCGGTCGCAGTGGCAAGGTGAGCCTGAATCGTTGATATAGCCCGTTATATACACAAAATATAGCGCCCCGAAAAATCATTTCGGGGCGCTATATTTTTATTTTCAATCAACTGATTTACAGCATATTAAAAGAGAAAATAACTAACAAACAGGGATTCATTCCGTCTATCATATCGTTATGTATGTAGCCCGGTAAATGGGCCATGCTCAACGATATGATAGCTGATTCAACGACCCAACGTATCCCTCAGCCACTTCTGCGTTCACCGCGTCTGTGGATACCAAAACGAGTAGTCTTTACGCCCGATGCGCTGGACGAACCGTTCGGGCAGGCGATCTACGAGCGGGTAACGGCTCTTGATCTGCCCATCGACATCGCAAAGGGGAACCGTATTACCGGCCTGCGTGGGGCCGACGAACGAGAAACGTATCGCATCGCCAAAAACACACTGGCGATCGTCAACGCCCCGCCGAGTGCCTTTCGGCTGCAACCTATCCCCCCATCAGCCGACTGGCAGATGAATCTGGCTGAAGGCTGCCCGGCCCACTGTCAGTATTGCTATCTGGCGGGTAGTCTGGCGGGGCCGCCGGTCGTACGGGCCTATGCTAACCTACCTAAAATGCTGGCAAATACAGCTACTTATGAGGGGACGTATCCACCCAACAAAAGCTGGCAAAGCACCGATGCCAATCGCCCAACAACGTTTGAAGTAAGCTGTTACACCGACGTACTCGGCATCGAGCACCTGACGGGTGGTTTGGCCGAATGTATTCGCTATTTTGGTACGCGCACAAACGGTCAACTTCGGTTCGTTACCAAATACGATCAGGTCGACAGTCTGCTCGATCTACCCCACAACGGACAGACGCGCGCTCGCTTCAGTCTGAACGCCGATTCGATTGCCCGTCGACTGGAAGGTGGTACCGCGTCGCTGGAAGCGCGATTACAGGCGTTGCGTAAGCTGGCTCTACCGCGCGAGCTGGGTGGCGGTGGCTACCCTATTGGGCTGGTGATTGCGCCAATCATGCCCATCCCCGACTGGCGCTCGCACTACACCGCCTTGCTCGACCGAATCGCCGAGGTGATTGACTTCCCTGCTGACATGAACGTCGAGTTTATCAGTCACCGCTTTACACCCGGCTCCAAAGATGTATTGCTTCAGTGGTATCCCAACACATCGCTCGACATGGATGAGCAGACGCGGGCCGAGAAGCGAAACAAGTTTGGCGGCACCAAGTATGTCTATCGCCCAGAGGAAATGCGCGCGATGAAAACATTTTTCTACGCCGAATGGCAGGCGCGCTTCCCGAAGGCTCCCGTATTGTACTGGACGTAAGTTACCCTCACCCCAACCCCTCTCCAAAAACGGGAGAGGGGCTTTTTTTATAGATTCTCGCGAATCTTTTCTAGAACACGACTGATGTTATAAATACTTCGTCATTCGGAAAGCGCATTATGTACAACCCTAGTTCACTTAACACGTATTCGCGTTCAGTATCGGCCAGTTGAACTTTGGGGGTATTGTGTACCGCTTCATCCAATTCTATAACCAATCTGGCCG
>JAKONH010000331.1 GCA_022702045.1 Spirosomataceae bacterium | reverse complement strand
TGTGTAGCATCCCTGTTTCCCGATCGGAGCAGGGATTTTTTTTGCGCCGATGTTTCCTGCGGTCTGGGTACTGCCGACTAAGAAGCTGTCGCGGATGTCGCCGTGATAAACTACTTATTCTTTTATCCTTAAAACACCAACAGCATGAAGACGACCAATGTGTCGGACGTATCGATAGATACGCCGATGACGGCTCAGGAAGTACAACGCATTCCTGCCCGCAAAGCCAGTACACAGCCACCACTGGTTGAGCTGAAATCCGATGAAAATTTGCCGGCCGACGTGCATCGAAAAGTACCACTGGGGACGCGTGTGTTCCCGGAAGGAGGCCGCTCGGTGGGTGTCGAGCGCCTGACGGCCCAGCAGGTACAGGCACTGGCGAAACCATTGGCAACTAGCGGATTCATCCCCGACTTTGCCGAGTTCAACACAAACGCGAAACTGGAAACCAAGCGGGAAGCGCGCCCAGCGTTCATCGACCGGGAGCAGTTTCTGAACGGCACCATCGGTGCTGAAACAATCTTCAGTCCCGACGAGCGGAAAGTATTCAACGACACCAACTATCCCTGGCGCTGCGCCGGCCGGGTCGATTCAGCATTGGGCATGGCCAGTGGTATCATGGTTGGCCCACGCCACTTACTGACTTGCAGCCATATCATCGACTGGCAACCGAATAATTCGACTGGCTGGCTCTCGTTTAAACCAGCCTTTTACAATGGCAGCACGCCCTTCGGCACGGCCTGGTCTACACTGACTTATTACAAGCGGAAAGTGGTCGGTGGCGACGGCATCGACGGTACCGAACTCCAATACGATTACGTGGTAGTGGTGTTGAACTCCCGCATCGGCGATCTGACCGGCTGGCTGGGTAGCAAATCGTACACGGATTCGTGGGACGGCGGTAGTTACTGGACGCATGTTGGCTATCCGGGGGATCTGACCGGCGGACAGCGGCCAACGTACCAGAATAACATTGCTCTCGACGGTGCCAACAACCTCCCTGACGCCCACGAGTATATGACCCACCGGGGCGACGTTTGGCCGGGTCAGTCGGGCGGCTCGTTTTTCGGCTACTGGAATGGAGCACCCCACACCGTGTGCGTTCAGAGCGCGCACAACCCATCGAGCAACTTTGCCAGCGGGGGCAGCGATATGGTCGATCTGATCATCCGTGCGCGCAACGAGAACCCTTGATTCGTCGGTCCAGAAAACCACTTACTGATAGACACACCCAATTTAGCTAAACCAGTATCAATCATGTCAACACCAACAGAACCAGCCGCTTTCGACGCTGCACAGGAATATACCGGGCGTTATCTGGTCATGATGCCCCCCGGCAAAAACAGCGACAAACAGGTCAATGCGTTTCAGGAAGCAACCGGCCTGTCGATGATGCGCTCGTCTGACTTTAAAGACAGTGTTATTTCCTCAACCGATTTCGAAAACCAGCCCGCCATTTATCTGGAAGAGATTGGCGTAGCCGTTGTCAACGCCCGGCCGCAACAGTTGCAGGCCCTGTCAGTATCTGCGGATACCAGCGATGAGCCCTATCTCGTAGAACCGGAGCGGGTCGTGCGGGCGCTAAGCAGCAGCGACTACCTGAACGGATTCAAAGATGCGGTCGACATACTGGCTCAGAAAGTAGGGCAGTTCAGCACTGATACAACCACGTCATTTGATGGTATTGGCGCCGAAGCAATTGGCTCGACCTGGGGGCTACAGCAAACCAATGTCGTTCATTCGAACCGCTTCCGGGTATTCACGGGAAAGGGAATCAAGGTCGCCGTACTGGATACCGGCATGGACGTAGGGCATCCCGACTTCGCCGGCCGAACGATTGTCACAGCCTCGTTCATCCAGGGGCAGCCTGTACAGGACGGCCACGGCCACGGCACGCACTGCATCGGTACCGCCTGTGGGCCACTCAATCCAACTGACCCGGCCAGACCCCGCTACGGTATTGCTTACGAAGCAACGATCTTCGCCGGCAAGGTACTATCCAACGAGGGGTCAGGTAGTGATAGCGGCATACTGGCGGGGATCAACTGGGCGCTGGCCAACAAATGTGAGATTATCAGCATGTCGCTGGGTGCGCGGGCCAGTCAGGCCGGTTTCTCGCAAATCTTCGAGAACGTTGCCGCCGACGTACTCGCGAAGGGTACCCTCATTGTAGCAGCTGCCGGCAACGACAGCGATCGACCAAGTAGCATCCGCCCCGTGTCACACCCGGCTAATTGTCCGTCGATTATGGCTGTGGGGGCCGTCGACAATATGGGAAAGGTTGCTCGTTTTTCTAACCGGGGCATCTACGCACCCTATGGCAACGTCGATATTGCCGGGCCGGGCGTAGGCGTTTTCTCATCCACCAAACGTCCGGAACTGTACGCAACCTGGAATGGTACCAGTATGGCGACACCCCACGTTGCTGGTATTGCCGCCCTGTACGCCCAGCAAAGCAAACGCAATCGGGGCTTCGCGTTGTGGAAAAAACTTTTGTCGACGGCAAAACCCTTGCAGGAGCCTACCGTCGATGTCGGGGCCGGACTGGTTCAGGCACCATTGGTACCGGCTTTTATTCCATTCCCGCCGAAGCACGTTACCGCCGACTCCAGTCAGTCAGATCATAAGGTGAAGGAATCCGTTTGACGGTACTGCCCAGCCGCCCACCACTATCGTCGGTGATGGTGGGCGGCAGTAGTTGTATACGTATCGAGCCAACGCCCATGAAACGCAAATACACCGTCCTGACGAAAGCAGGAACAACCGCAGCGGTAGCCGCCGAACTAGCCGCCAGCTCTGTCGATGTTCATCAGATTCTCGACCAGATCAACGTACTAACGATCGAAGCGGCCCCCGACCAACTAGCGGCTATTCAGGCCATCCCCGCCGTCGTGACCATCGAACCGGACAGAGAAGTAAGACTTGGCTGAAATTAGTACGGCTGACAACGCAATTCGACGTCTTCACAACCATGGTTCAGGTTATCTGGCTTGAGCCCGCGTACGCCTTATCCGTAGGGCGAACGCACATAAAAATCCCCTGACAACGGCTGTTCACCATTCGTTGTCAGGGGATTTGCTAAGTATACCAAACCGGATCTATTCCGCCATTACAACCGGATGATCTCCGCGCCGATAGCGTTGAGTCGGGTGTCGATGTACTGGTAACCTCGGTCGATCTGTTCGATGTTATCGATGATACTCGTGCCGGTCGCAGACATGGCCGCGATCAGTAACGCAACGCCGGCCCGGATGTCAGGCGACGACATGCGGATACCTTTCAGCGGCATCTGCCGGTTCAAGCCTACTACCGTTGCGCGGTGCGGATCGCAGAGAATAATCTGCGCGCCCATGTCGATGAGTTTGTCGACAAAGAACAGACGGCTTTCAAACATTTTCTGGTGAATGAGCAGCGTACCCTGCGCCTGAACAGCCGTTACCAGTACGATACTCAGCAGGTCGGGCGTGAAGCCGGGCCACGGCGCATCAGCAACGGTCATCATACCACCATCGAGGAAGGTGTCGATCTGGTAGCGCTCCTGCGCCGGAATGAAAATGTCATCACCCCGAAACTCCATCTGAATACCCAGTCGCCGGAATTGCTCAGGAATAATCCCTAGTTGCGGAATCTGACAGTTTTTGATCGTGATCTCCGACTGTGTCATGGCAGCCATTCCGATGAACGAGCCGATCTCGATCATGTCGGGCAGCATGGTATGCTCGGTACCCGTTAGTGTCGATACGCCTTCGACGGTCAGCAGGTTCGACCCTACACCAGTGATTTTGGCGCCCATACTGTTGAGCATCTTGCTCAGCTGTTGCAGGTAAGGCTCGCAGGCTGCGTTGTAGATCGTAGTCGTGCCTTCAGCCATTACGGCAGCCATCAGTACGTTGGCCGTACCGGTCACCGAAGCCTCATCGAGCAGCATGTACGTACCACGCAGATTGCTGGCATCGACCTGATAATAGCCACCATCGTTGGCGTCGTAGTTGAACTGAGCACCTAATTTTTCAAAACCCAGGAAGTGTGTATCCAGCCGCCGACGGCCGATTTTGTCACCACCCGGCCGGGGAATACGTCCCTTCTTGAAGCGGGCCAGCATCGGGCCGAGCAGCATAACCGAACCGCGCAGGGCCGCAGCCTTCCGCTTGTAGGTGTCGCTCTCGAGGTAGTCGAGATTCACGTCCGACGCCTGAAACCGGTACGATCCTTCCCCGATACGCGTTACCCACACGCCCATATCGCCCAGCAGGTCGATGAGCTGATTGACGTCGCGGATATTGGGGATGTTATGAATCGTGACGGGTTCTTTGGTTAGTAGAACAGCGCAGAGAATCTGAAGTGCTTCGTTTTTTGCACCCTGCGGAATCAGTTCACCCTTAAGTTTACGGCCACCCGTAATTTGGAAAGATGCCATGCCTGGAATGGTTGAAATCTACGTCAGCCGGAGACGGTACACCCACCACCCGACGACGATATCTGGTTGTTT
>JAKONH010000321.1 GCA_022702045.1 Spirosomataceae bacterium | reverse complement strand
CACATACTACAGTGATTCTTCGACAGGATCACCGGATTTACAGGCTTTGCGCTGGGTGTCAACCCGGCGTTTTTTGTTGCCAGCGAGAAATCAATCCCGTAAATCCTGTAATCCTGTCCAACCCCATTCAAAAACCCGTTTCTTTGCGGGTAGCGAACAACGGTCGCTGAGGCCGGTTGTCTATCTGAACGTTATTTGTTGCCTATAAACCAACATTCGCATGAATCGCTCTGAATTTTTGAAACTGGCGTTCGGTGCCTCGGCCGGACTGATGGCATTCCGCTCGTTTGGTCGGGCTGCGGGCAGTATCATACCAACGCAGACGGAAGGTCCGTTCAAGCTGCCCCCGCTGCCCTACGATTTTGCCGCGCTCGAACCTCACATCGACAAAACGACGATGGAGATTCACCACGATAAGCACCATAAAGCCTACGTCGACAACCTGAACAAGGCCGTGGCCGGTACTGACATGGCGAAAATGGACATCGACGCGCTGGTGAAAAGCGTAAGCAGCAGTACGCCAGCCGCCGTGCGTAACAATGCGGGTGGGCACTGGAACCACAGCTTCTTCTGGACGATTCTCAGTCAGAAAGGGGGCGGGGCTCCAAAAGGGGCGCTTGCCGAAGCCATCAACAAGAAATTTGGCTCGTTCGACAAGTTCAAAGAGGAGTGGGCCAAAGCAGCGGCATCACGCTTCGGGTCGGGTTGGGTATGGCTGATCAAGTCGGGTGATGGTGTTGAGATTGCAACGACCCCCAATCAGGATAATCCGCTGATGGCACTGGCCGAGAAAAAAGGTACCCCATTGATGGGTCTCGACGTGTGGGAACATGCTTATTACCTAAAGTATCAGAACAAGCGCCCCGAATATGTAAATGCTGCCTGGAACGTATACGACTGGGATAAAATCGCCAAAAATTACGCAGGATAAAACTAGTTGTAAGGTCATAAAGTCGTAGGGTTGTAACGTTGCTACCGCGTCAGCTTATCGGGCGCCAGCAACTTTACAACCCTACGACTTTACAATTCTATAACTTTTTATATTTGTAAAAATTAGATTAGTTTATGTCAAGCGAAGAATTGTATGACGAGATCCCATCGTTGGATCTTGCCGATTTTACGTCCGGCGACCCTGACCGCAAAGCCCGCTTCGTGCAGGAGTTGGGCCGTGCGTTCAACCAGATCGGCTTCGTAGCGATTAAAAACCACGGCCTTACCGCTGAACTGACGGACCGGCTATATGCGTCGGCAAAAGAGTTTTTTCAGGCACCCGACGAGCTCAAAAAGAAATACGAACGGCCCGACCTGAACGGGCAACGGGGCTACATCGGCAAGGGTAAAGAAACCGCCAAAGGATTCAAAGTAGCTGACTTAAAGGAGTTTTACCATGTCGGTCAGCCTGATCCAATCGGCGATATGCCAGGCAACGTATTTCCCGATGAGTACCCGGCTTTTACCGAAGCCACGCTGACCACCTACCAGACGCTTGAAAAAGCCGGCCGGTCATTGCTGCGGGCCATCGCGTTGTACCTCGAACTACCCGAGACGTACTTCGATGACAAAGTGCAGAATGGCGATAGTATTCTGCGGGCACTGCATTATTTCCCACTCGACCCCGACACAACCCCCGACGGAGCAGTACGGGCTGCGGCACACGGCGATATTAACCTGATTACGTTGCTGATGGGTGCTTCGGCCGATGGGTTGGAAGTACTCCGTCGCGATGGAAAGTGGATTGGTATTACGGCCCTCCCCGATCAGATCATTGTCAACGTAGGCGATATGCTTGACCGGCTGACCAACCATAAACTGAAATCAACAATTCATCAGGTGGTGAACCCTCCGCGTGAGAAGATGAATCAGTCGCGTTACTCGATTCCATTCTTCATGCACCCCCGTGCTGACATGAATCTGAGCAGCTTGCCCGGTTGCATCGACGCACAGCACCCCAAACTATACGTCGACATGACGGCGGGCGAATTCTTAAATGAACGCCTGATGGAACTGGGTTTGAAAAAAGCCTGATCGTATCTAGCCTGCGCCGGAGTCCAACTTCGGCGCATTCTTTTTGGCTGCTCTATGGCCTATCCTGTACCGTCGATTGCCCCGGTCCGCCGGATTCGTTACATCATTTTCCTGAAAGACGTACTGATCCTGGCCCTGACAACGTTTGGCGGTCCACAGGTGCATTTTGTCATGCTCTACGAACGCTTTGTCAAGAAGCGTCGCTACATCACCGAGTCTGAGCTACTGGAATTGAACGCCCTCTGTCAGATTCTGCCCGGGCCAACGTCTACGCAAACGATTACGGCAGTCGGCTTTAAAATCGGTGGGCCTAACCTGGCGTATCTGACGCTGTTTATCTGGGTGTTGCCGGGCGTAAGTATCATGACGGCTTTCGGTATGGCTATTCACTACCTGGAGAAACACAACCTGTCGTTGCAGTTCACCCGATTTATCCAGCCGATGGCCGTAGGGTTTCTGATTGTGGCCGGGTATCGAATTGGACAAAAGGTGATCAAAAACCGTACGGGGGTCATGCTGGCGATGATTGCAGCCGTGGCGGCTTACCTGTTTCGTTCGCCCTACGTAACGCCCCTGGTTATCATTATGGGCGGTCTAACCACCGGACTGGCTTACCAGAAACAGGAGCGGATGGAAAAGCAACCCCTACGAATCGACTGGTCGAACTTCATTCTGTGGCTAGGGGTGCTGATCGTAGCTGCTATCTGCGGGGCGCTGACCCAATCGCTGCCGGTGCGTCTGTTTGAGAACTTTTACCGCAACGGTAGTCTGGTTTTCGGCGGGGGGCAGGTGCTTACGCCCATTCTGTATAACGAGTTCGTGGCGTTTAAGCACTACCTGTCGCGTGAGGAGTTTCTATCGGGGTTAGGGCTGGTACAGGCGGTTCCGGGACCGGTCTTTTCGTTTGCTTCCTACATCGGTGTCTTATCGATGCGCGATGCCGGACCACACGGACAAATCTGGGGTAGCTTTGTCGCTACGGCGGGCATTTTCCTGCCGGGTGCTTTTCTCATCTTCTTTGTCTACCGGTTCTGGGAACAGCTCAAACGGTACCGTGTCGTCCGGGCGTCGCTGGATGGTATTAACGCTGCCAGTAGTGGGCTGACGGCTGCGGCTGCCGTCGTCCTTTTTCAGCCAATGGTACCGCACTGGCCCTCCGTCGTTGTGGTGCTGGTTACGATGGGGCTACTACTCTATACCCGTACACCACCTTTTGTCCTGATTATAGGCGGCCTGCTGGCAGGGGTTGTGCTGTAACCAGTTTTGCCCGTTGCCTGCGTCGTTCGCTTCGCGCGACTACCTTTGTATGTCTGTAAGATCGGTTCTTTTCATCCTGGCTACATTCGTTGTGATTACCGTTGGCTGGTGCTATACATGTATCATCGACCCGGTACGCACATTCATATTGAAAGGGTAGCCAAACGCCAGCAGTTTGTCGTGCCGTATACGTCCCGCCTGGCGGTTATTGATCCGCCCGCTCCGGTGCATGTTCGTGGCTATCTGGATGGAAAGGCCGCTATTTATCAAAATCGGGGTCGTGCGGTGGACAGTAGGGGGCTACCCATATGGCCATACAAGGAGTTATACGGACCAAACCCGGACCTGCTTCGGCTAAAACCCGGTAAAATCGATACGGCAATCGTTTTCAGCACCAGTTCAACGGACTTCTCCCTGATCTATCAACCGCTAACGGCTAAAAACGGGGAGTTGATGATCGACGTAGATTACTGACCGTTCGTGTTATAGCTGCTCACTATATGTTCAGGGCGTGGACCCAGCCCAATCATGCGGCCGATAAAACGGCGCAACGCCGGTACATGGTGTAGCAGCCAGACAACTCCCGCCGGTACGGATGCTGTTTGTCCGTTGATGATGCGTTTGTGCACCACAATCTGCACGGCCTGCACCAGCCGGACGGGAAACAACCGTCGGCGCTGGACACGATGGCATACCGCCAGATCAACGGCTCCCTGCTTGAGTGGTTCGGCCAGGAAGCGGGCGGCTGCGACAGCGTCCTGAATCGCCATGTTGACGCCCACGCCACCCGCCGGCGACATGGCGTGGGACGCATCGCCGATGCAGAGTAACCCCGGTTTGTACCAGCGCCGTAGTCGATCGATCTTCACCGTGAGCAGGCTGATTTGCTCCCAACTGGTAAGTGTACGGACGGATTCACCGACGAACGGGGCCAGCCGTAGAATAGCATCCTGTAATGCTGACAGTCCCTGTTGTTTTATGGCATCGAACTGACCTTTGGGAATCAGATAACCACATTGAAAATAATCGTGTCGGTCGATGAGCACCATAACCCGGCCCTGATTGATGTAAAACAGCGCCTGATCGGTTTGCGATGAGTCCTTCGGGATTCGCATCCAGAGTACGTCGATCGGTACCTGAAAATCCCGGACGGGAAGCCCTGCCTGTTCGCGTACCCGCGACCGGCGTCCGTCGGTGCCGACCACCAGATCGGCTTCGACAGTCAACGCGCCGGTTGGCGTAGTTGCCCGTACACCCACTACGCGATTATTCTGCCAGACCAGATCGGTCATTTCAGTCTGTATCAGCAAGCGAAAATTCGGGAACTGCCGGGCCTGATCGCTAATGAAGCTGAGGAAATCCCATTGCGGCATGAAGGCAATAAACCGGTGGTGTACCGGCAGGTGGGAGAAGTCGGCGACAGGCACCGGCTTGGCGTTCAGCGATAGGTCGATCTGGGCCATTTCCTGATGCGGCAGTTGCAGGAAAACACGGTCCAGACCCAACTCGTGCATCAGCTCAAGCGTCGATGGATGGATGGTATCACCCCGGAAGTCGCG
>JAKONH010000320.1 GCA_022702045.1 Spirosomataceae bacterium | reverse complement strand
CGCTAACACGGGTCTGAGCGCTGGTATGCGCGAGAAAGAAACGATGAACGACTACCGGTATTTCCCCGACCCCGACCTGGCGCCAGTTGTCATTTCCGATGCCTGGCTGGCGGACATCGAAGCGGCTATGCCCATGCAACCATCGGCCCGGTTAACTCGGTTCACCGATCACTACGGTCTGCCCGCCTACGACGCGGCACTGCTTACCGACGCCAAAGAATTGGCCGATTATTACGAAGACACCTGTGCTGCCCTACCCACTGACAAAATCAGTCCGGCGGCTCACAAAGCCGTCTCGAACTGGATTATGGGTCCGATAAAAGGCCAACTCAACGAGAAGACCCTGCGCGACCGGCAGTTTCCCGTATCCGCTTCGCAGCTCGCGGCCCTGATTGGTCTAGTGCTGAACGAAACCGTTAGCCAAACGGCAGCGCAGCAGGTATTTACGTTATTACTGACGAATCCGGAAACCAGCCCCGCCGACCTGGCTCAGCAGCACGGATTGATTCAGAATCGCAATACCGACGCGCTGCAAACGTTGGTAGAGAGCGTATTAGCCGAATGGCCTGATAAGGTAGCGCAATACCGAAAAGGCAAAAAGAACCTGCTCGGTATGTTCGTCGGCGAAGTGATGAAAAAATCGAAAGGCTCGGCCGACCCTAAATTAGTCAACCAACTCGTCGTTAAGACGTTACAGTAAACATGAAACGAACGATAGTTTTAGCCGTGGCGCTGTTGGCTTCCGTTGCCGCACTGGCGCAGGGAACAAAGCCGTTTACGGTTACCGGCACCGTTAAACGGGCAACGCCGGGCAGCTATGTGTATCTGGAAACCAACGGCCAGCCAACCCGCAAAATCGACTCCGCCAAAGTCGACAACAGCAACGCGTTCACGCTGAAAAGCAACGTAGCCGACGGGGGTGAAGTACTGGTCCTGAACGTTGGCGGTAACCAGAAAATGGCCTTGCTGGTCGAAGGGGGCGAAACGCTCAACGTCGTCGCCGATGGGTTCAAGATGAATGCCAAGACTGGCGAGGTGGGTAAGGCAACCATTAGCGGCTCCAAAAATATGGCGTATTACGAAAAGCTGATGACGCTTCGTAATAGCATGGAGTCGCGCGTGGCTACCTGGAACAAACAAATTGCAGCCGCTACTGAGAAAAAAGATACCAAGCGTATCACGCAGATCGAGGAAGAGTATCAGAAAGCCGAAGCTGATGTTGTCAGCAAGGTAAAAGCGATGCTGCCTGAAATGGGAACTTCCCTGGCGTCGCTGTTTGCGCTCAACTTTATCAATATCGATACAGACTTCGACACCTACGATCAACTGGCGGATCGGTTTAAGAAAGACAACCCGAACAGTCCGCACGCGCAGGCGCTGATCGGCCGGGTTACGCGCATCAAGGGCGTTATGGTCGGTTCGGTAGCCCCAGACATTGCCCTTAACGATACGACCGGTAAGGCGGTGCCCCTGTCATCGCTGCGGGGCAATTACGTACTGGTCGACTTCTGGGCGAGCTGGTGCGGGCCCTGCCGGGCCGAGAACCCAAACGTGGTGCGGATGTACAACAAGTTCAAAGACAAAGGCTTTACAATCTACAGCGTATCGCTTGATCGTACCAAAGGTGAGTGGGAACGCGCGATTCGTAACGACAACCTGCCCTGGACCCACGTATCGGACCTAAAATTCTGGCAATCGGCAGCGGCTCAGCAATACGGTGTTCAGGCTATTCCAGCGACGTTCCTGCTCGATAAGGAAGGCAAGATCATCGCCAAGAACCTGCGGGGGGACGCGCTCGAAGCCAAGCTCGAAGAAGTGTTGAAATAGCCGTAGTGTCTTTCTATTTTTGCCGGGTCAGGTCTCACAGCCTGACCCTTTTTCATGCCGTCTACCCTGCGTAGCCGGTACTGCTTCATCGACAGGTCCGTTACGACACTCTTTACCCACTACTTTTATGAGAATCGCAATTGTCGGTTGTGGCAATATGGGCATGGCATTCGCCAAGTCATTTTTACAATACAACCTGGTATCGACCGAGAACCTGCTATTAATCGAGAAAAGCGCCGACCGATCGGCCAGTCTGAAACAGGAGAAAGCGGGCGTAGTCGTTGACACAATCGGCCCGCGCATTGGCGAAGTCGATTTGATTATTCTGTCAGTCAAGCCGCAGGATTTTAACAGTGTACACGAAGCCCTACGTGACGTTATTCAGCCCAATCAGATGATTCTATCGATCATGGCTGGTATTCCAATCGGTCAAATTCAGGACAAATTAAATCACAAGCTGGTTGTACGGGCCATGCCAAATACCCCCGCTATGCTGGGGATGGGCATTACTGGTTTTACAGCCGCAAAAGAAGTCGATATGACGAGCCTGCGCCGGGTCGAAAACCTCATCAACGCGACGGGCCGGTCAATTTTCCTGGAAGACGAAGCCATGCTCGATGCCGTCACGGCGCTTAGCGGCAGTGGTCCGGCTTACTTCTACTATGTAGTTAAAGCTATGGTCGACGCTGGTCGGCAGATGGGTTTTGACGATGCAGTGTCGTCACTACTGGTGAAGCAAACCATGCTAGGGGCTTACCATCTCATCAACACGGCCGATAAATCGCTGGACGATCTGATCAAAGCAGTGGCATCGAAAGGTGGTACCACTGAAGCGGCTCTCCGTGCCTTCGAACAGGGTGATTTAGCCGAAACACTCGTCACCGGTATCAAAGCCGCCCAACAGCGGGCAACGGAACTGTCGAACGGATAAGCAGTATACGGTATTCAGTTTACAGTTTTCGGTTTAGCTGACGGCCCGTGTAGAGACGCGAAGGATCGCGTCTCTACACGGGCCACACGTAGTACTGGGTTTACTATCGCCTGATGACCATAGTAAACCCAGCACTACGAACCTAAAATTATAAACCTGTGTACGTAAACGGCGTGATCGCACGCAGTTCGGTTTTTACAGCGTCGGACACGTTCAGTTCATCGATAAACTGACGAATTGTGTCGGCGGTGATTTTTGTGTTTGTACGGGTCAGCGCTTTCAGCGCTTCATAAGGCTGCGGATACGCTTCCCGACGGAGAATAGTTTGAATGGCTTCGGCCACAACAGCCCAGTTGTCTTCCAGATCGGCATTAATAGCTGCCTGATTCAGTTCCAGTTTGTCGAGGCCTTTAAGCAGCGATTTCAGCGCGATGACTGAGTGCGCGAATGGAACACCAATACTGCGAAGCACGGTTGAGTCGGTCAAATCGCGCTGAAGCCGTGAGATAGGCAGCTTACCTGACAGGTGTTCAAACAGTGCATTGGCAATTCCAAGATTACCTTCTGAATTTTCGAAATCGATGGGGTTCACTTTGTGCGGCATTGCCGATGAACCGACTTCCCCCTCCTTGAGCTTCTGCTTAAAGTAATTCATCGACACGTACGTCCACATGTCGCGGTCAAGATCAATCAGGATGGTGTTGATTCGTCTGAATGCATCAAGCAGAGCCGCCAGCATGTCGTAGTGTTCGATCTGTGTCGTAAACTGACTTCGGACCATTCCCAGCTTCTCGACGAACTGATTACCGAATTGCTTCCAGTCTTCGTGCGGATAAGCGACAGCATGCGCATTGAAGTTACCCGTTGCTCCGCCGAACTTGGCCGCTGTCGGAATGTCGGCCAGCAGATGTAGCTGCTTCTCGATTCGCTCAACGAACACGCGAATCTCTTTACCCAGCCGGGTTGGCGACGCGGGCTGTCCATGCGTGCGGGCCAGCATTGGTATAGCATCCCACTGATCGGCAAGTTGCTGCAACCGCTGATACACCTTCCGGTAAAGCGGTTCGATCTCCATCGACCGCGCTTCAGCCAACGACAGCGGGATAGCCGTATTGTTGATATCCTGTGACGTCAGACCAAAGTGTACGAACTCCAGGTACGGCTCAACGGGCGACCCTTTCAGCTTTTCCTTGATGAAATATTCAACCGCCTTAACGTCGTGATTGGTCGTTTTCTCAATATCCTTGATGCGCTGTGCATCGGCTTCGGAAAACTGCTCGTAGATCGCCCGAAGCACCGGAAACTGGTCGGGTGTAACACCGTCGAGTTGATGAACCGGCCATTCGCACAGGGCAATAAAATACTCGATCTCAATCCTGACGCGGTAATGGATCAGGCCAAATTCGGAAAAATAAGGAGCCAATGCCTCAACCTGACGACGATAACGTCCGTCGACGGGAGAGATAGCGGTAAGTGCTGATAAGTTCATTGAAGCGGGAAGAACAAGACGCAAAGGTACGTAACCATGCTTATAACTGCTTCAGATAAACCAGTGTCTGTGGGACCTGCTGCGGAGCTGCCGGACTTTCGTCTTCGATATACAGGTGCTGCACCGATGTCTTGCGGGCTGCTTTCAGGATAGCCGGCATATCGATTTGGCCAGTTCCCAGCACGACCGAATTCTCCGGAGCCAGCTTTCCCTGATCGTTCCCCGCAACGCCTTTTCGAACATCCTTGAGGTGCATGAGCCGGAACCGTTTAGGGTATTTCGCCAGCAGTGCCGCCGGGTTCTGACCCGGCAGATACGTCCAGGCAATGTCCATTTCAAAGCTAACATAGTCAGGATTTGTCTGCTGCACGATATAGTCGAACAACGTACCTGACTCGTAGGGGTGGAATTCGTAGCCGTGATTGTGGTAGCAGAAGATCAGCCCCTGTGCGCTGGCCAGCTTACCGAACGTGTTGAAGTCAGTGATAGCCTGTTTCGCGACTTCGGGCGATAACTCACCTTGATGCGGAATCCAGGCGACACGCACGTACTTTGCGCCTAGTATGTTCGCCCGTGACAGTACCGAGTCCGGTGTTTTGACAATGTCGTCATAGTTGACGCCGTAGCTGCTGCACTTGATACCCCGCTGATCGAGCAGCGTACGCATGGCCGGGGCTGTTTGTCCGAACAGATTCGACAGCTCAATGTCAGTTATTCCCAGTGATTTTATCATGTCGAGCGTACCCGGCACATCCTTCCCGAAGCTATCGCGGAAAGTATACGATACCACGCCGGGGGTGTTGCGGACGAGCTTACCGAACGGTTGGGCCTGCGTAAACAGCGCGATAAACAGAAAAAAAGCAGTCAGTGTGTTGCGGAGCATACGAGTGGAGTTAGGCTATCACAAGACAGCCGACAGCTTTTTCTAATCAGAATGGGTTCAGGTAGACGCCTACACCCAGCCAGAAAATCGTCTGATTTTCAAACTGACTGTAGGGCCGGAAGCCCGAATACGTTTCTGCCAGGAAGGTCAGGTTGTTAGCCGTACGACCGACTTCTACCCCAATACCCGCGTGAACGCCTGGCCGGAACTCGGTTTCCTGAAAAAACTTCACGTCGACCCCACCAACTAGCCGGGCTGCCTGTTGGGATGGTTTTTTATAGAATGCGCCAAACTGCGCGCTCAGCGGTTTACGTTCGTCCGGTTTGCGTAACGTTAGACCGAGACCGCCATACACCCGCCAGTCGCGAATTGTCCGCGAATACATTGCGTCAAGCTGTTCATAATTGACCGAATTGGTCGACGGGGCCGTAATCCGATTGCGGTAGATGTAGTCATCACCAAGGTGCGACGAGAGGTGATAAACCCGAAAACGGTAGTTGTTGGCGCCCCGGCGCAGGTTGTATTGAATACTGACCTTGTAATCGTTATTCACGATCTGCCGACGCTGGTAGCGGGCAATCTGATCGAAATACACCTCGAATTGCGTGAACGAAGCGAGATCCAGTACGATTTCCTCTGACCGGCCCGGTGCAGTCGTGCGTCGATAGAATGGTTTGTTAAACCCAAACGCAAACGGAACCATGCTCCCCACGTACCGTTCGCCATTGGTTAGGTAAAGCGGCTGTACGCTGCCGTATGTCTGCGCTTCAAGCGGATCAAGCAGAATCGGGTCGAAGAGGTGCCCGCGAGGCAGAAATTCTTGGCGGGGACGGCTCTCGGCCGGATCGACACCCGCCACAACATTACCGGCCGAATCGGTAACGGGCGTGGCCATTGGCCGGGAACGCTTCACCCGGTCTGGTTTGATCCGGTCTGGCCTGACCCGGTCGGGTTTAGCAGGCTTGGCCGATACCGGATCTGGGGCTGGCGTAATAACCGGGGCTGGTTGCGGGGTAGCTACTGCCGGCGCAGCTTCCCGCTTCCGCCGTTCGCGCTCTTCCCGACGCGATGGCTTCGGCGATGCTGGTTGCTCTGTCGGGACCGTCGGGGTTGGATTTGCGGTAGTCGTTGGGGCTGGTGTAACCGTTGGTGACGTTGTTGGTCGGGGGCTGATTATGCCCTCCCGCTCAGCCTTCTTCGCTTGCCGTTGTCGTTCTTTCTCCGCTTTACGAGCTTCGTATTCGCGCTGCTTCTGCAACCATTCGGCTCGGATCTGCCGTTCACGCTGCACTTCGCGGTCAATCTTTTCTTTTTGCCGTTGCTCAGCTGGTGTCAGCGTACGCGATGTTGGCGAGGTAGTCTTCGGGGCCTGTTGCGCCAGTGCCGACATGGTCATCGGTATAGCCAGGCAAAGCATTAGTAAACGTTTGGTCATACGAATACAAAAGAGGGGGCCAGGGCCAGCCCCCTTTGTCTTTACGATTTTAAAGCCGCGTAATTTTTGTAGAAATACGGAATTGTCTCGATTCCTTTGAAGAAGTTAAAAAGTCCATAGCTCTCATTGGGCGAGTGCAGGGCATCACTATCCAGCCCAAAACCCATCAGAATCGATTTGATTCCCAGTTCCTGCTCAAACAGCGCCACAATGGGGATACTTCCCCCACCCCGCGTCGGGATCGGTTTCTTGCCCCAAGCATCTTCAAAAGCTTTGCTAGCCGCTTCGAACTCGACGGAGTCTGTGGGGGTCACGTAGGGCAGGCCACCGTGGTGAGGCCGCACCTGTACCGTTACGCCAGCCGGCGCGATAGCCGTGAAATGTTTGGTAAACAGGTCGGTGATTTTGTCGGGCGTTTGGTTGGGCACCAGCCGCATGCTGATTTTCGCAAACGCTTTCGAGGGCAGTACCGTCTTGGCTCCTTCGCCCGTGTACCCACCCCAAATGCCGTTCACGTCCAGCGTGGGCCGAATCGACGTCCGTTCGTTAGTCGAATAGCCAGTTTCACCCGCTACGTCATTAATTGCCAGATCCTGTTTGTACTCGTCGAGGCTGAACGGCGCTTTCGCCAGTTCATCCCGCTCATCCTGATTTAGATCTACGACGTTATCATAGAAGCCGGGTATAGTGATTCGGCCCTGATTGTCGTGCAGCGATGCAATCATAGCCGCCAGTGCGTTGATCGGGTTCTGCACGCCACCGCCGTATACCCCCGAATGCAGGTCGCGATTCGGTCCGGTTACCTCTACTTCAACATACGACAGCCCCCGCAGCCCTGTTTCAAGCGACGGCGTTTCGTTGGAAATAATACTGGTGTCGGAAATTAGAATGACATCAGCTTTAAGCATGTCGCGGTGCTCGGCGACGAACGTGCCGAGGTGGTCAGAGCCAACTTCCTCTTCACCTTCGATCATCACTTTCACGTTGCAGGGCAGCCCATCGGTTGCCAGCATCGTTTCAATCGCTTTGACGTGCATGTAAAACTGCCCTTTGTCGTCGCAGGCACCCCGTGCGTAGATACGCTCGTTGCGAATCGTCGGCTCGAACGGGGGCGACTGCCACAGTTCGTACGGATCAGCGGGCTGCACGTCGTAGTGGCCGTATACCAGTACCGTCGGGCGGGCCGGATCGACCAGTTTTTCGGCGTAAACGACTGGATGACCGGGGGTTTCATACAGCTGTGCGTTGTCCAGTCCAGCGTCTATTAGTTTGTCGCGGACGTACTCAGCCGCCCGACGCACGTCGCTGCTGAATGCCGAGTCGGCAGACACCGACGGGATACGCAACAGTTCGAGCAGTTCGTCCAGAAAGCGCTGTTTATTGGCTTCGAGGTATGTTGTCATAAATCAGTCTTCGTTGTTCGATACCATCTGACTGGATCGGGATGGCAAAAAAATCGCCCCGAAGGTACGCAACTTTTGCGCAACGTCGGGGCGACAGAATAAGAAGCCAGTTGTATTTCGGTTACGCCCGTTTCTTCTTCAATTGAATCAGTATCGTACGACTTTCCTGTCCGTGAAGTAGCCGGCGAATATTCTTTTTATGCGTCAGCACGACGAGCAGGAACATGACAAAGCCAAACACGATAAGTAGCGGGCTTTCTTCCTGCCCGAAGATTTGGAGCAATAACAGGACGGGGAAGGCCAGCGCAGCCAGTATAGACCCCAGGGATACGTACTGCGACGCGATAACGACCAGCAGGAAAATACCGATGCAGATCAGCGCCATTTCGGGATGAATGGCCAGGACCATACCCAACAATGTCGCCACACCTTTTCCGCCTTTAAAACCCGCAAAAATCGGGTACAGGTGGCCCAGCACTGCGACAATACCAAAAACGATTTCGAAGGTTAGTATCTCCCCTTCCGTCGTAACATCGGAGAACCACAGAATCGACGATAAAATGGCGGCCGTATACCCTTTCAGCACATCGACCAGCATCACCACCGTTCCAGCCCGCTTACCCAGTACCCGGAATGTATTCGTGGCGCCAGCGTTACCACTGCCATGTTGTCGAACATCGACGCCAAAAAACCCTTGTCCATACCATACTGCCGTTGGAATGGATCCGAGCAGATAAGCGACCACTGTGGTGGCAATAATAATCAGAACGTTCATGAATTTGGGTAAGTGACCGGTTTACTACACATATAACCGGTTTGTCGCGCATTTGTAACCTCAAAACTAAGGCATTTCCATTCGAAGGCCAACTTTGCGTTCACAACGGGCCTCCTTATTGAAAGAATATGTCGATTTTAGCTATTTTCCACCTACTACCACCTCCTGTAACTGACTAGTATTCAGGTATTGGTTGGCCATTGCCAGAATATCATCGGCACTTACCGCCCGAATATGCTGAATGTATGTCGTGAGAAAATCGGCGGGCAGACCATCGAACAGAATGACTTTATACCGATCGGCGATTTCGAACGGCGTATTCAGCGAGCCGACGAACTCACCAGCCATAAAGTTTTTAACTGTATTGAGTTCATCAGACCCAACCGGCTCGGTCTGTAAGCGCCGGATTTCCTTGTGTACTTCATCCAGTGTCTCCTGTGTATTCTCGCGCTTCACGTCGGTACCGATCAGGAAATAACCGTCGCGCCGGAACGATGGCATATTTGACGAAATACCATAAGTGAAGCCTTTTTCCTCCCGAATATTCTTCATCAGCCGTGATCCGAAATAGCCACCCAGCACTTCGTTGGTTACCAGCATCTTAAAGAAATCAGGGTGCGTACGGGTAAACAACCGACGACCTATCCGGATCGATGACTGCACACTGTCTTCTTTTTCAGCCAGTGTAGGCGTCATGTCAGTTGGCAGCGGGGGGACGATCACATCTGTCAGTTGTGTATGATGAACCGGCAGTTGCCCCAGCGTGCGGTTAATATGCTCTACCTCAATGCCGGTAGCCTGACCTGCTAACAGCACCTGAAACGGTCGGTTTTTGATAGCCCGCTCGTAGAACGCAGTCACGCCAGCGCGTGTCAGTTGGTCGACGGCTTCCGGATTTTGGCTGCGGCCATACGGGTGAGTCGGTCCAAATACCTTGGCCCGGAACAGTACTCCTGCTAAATACGCGTTCTTCTCATAGTTGACGCGCAGATTCTGCGTAGTGATGTTTCGCAGATCGTCAAGCTCCTTTTGCGGAAACGTCGATTCCGTAATCATCTCACAAAGCACCGGCAACATGGCGGGCAGGAACTTCGTCAGGCAATACACCACGACGCTTGAGCGATCGGGTCCACTGTTGAGTTCGAGGAAAGCACCGTAGCCGTCGAAATATTCGCTGATCTGCGCTGACGTACGGTCGGGTGTACCTTCGCTGAGCATTTTGAGCGCGAAAAACGCAGAGGTTGGAGTCTGCTCATGCCACGTACCAGCGTCAAAAATGCATTCCAGCCGAAGGACGGGCTGATTAGGAACACTGATCAGATTCAGCGCAACGCCATTGTCGAGTGTAAACGAGTCGAGTGATGGCAGGCGAACTTCCTGTATGGCCTGAAAAGCGGGGGGCTGGGTTCTGTCGAGAATCATAAAGGTAAAGAGCGCCAGCACTGTGGTATCGGCAGGTTGGCTATATAGGACAATTGGGCAAAAAAGCCTCCGGTGATGAGAGGCTCTTTTGCCCAATCCGTTCCGAGTGGGTATAAAAACTATTCTTCGTTGTCGTCGACAGCCGTATCGTTTGTGCCGACCGTACGGCTGGGGAAATTGATGATGAGTGACAGCCGGAAGGTATTGGCCAGCGGATTTCCCTGTTGAACAGGCAGCAGATACGAGAAGTCAACACCAAACTGTTGGGCCAGTCGCAGACCGATACCGGTTGTAATGTATTTACGACCGCCTTTATCAGCTGATTCGTGGTAGTAGCCACCACGCACCGCAAACTGTTCGTTGTACCAGTATTCGATACCCGTTGAGATAACAACCTCTTTCAATTCCTCACTGAAACCACCTGGAGCATCGGCAAATGAGCCGAATACCGAGCTGAAGTAATTGTTCGGATTAGCGCTTCCACCCGGCGTTGGCACCATCAGCTTATTGAAGTCAAGCAGGAAGTTAAATTTGTTGTACTGATCGGCGTAGTATGTA
>JAKONH010000306.1 GCA_022702045.1 Spirosomataceae bacterium | reverse complement strand
AACGACGAAAGCGCACGAAGGCCACGACGAAGACATCAGCCGCGAGGAAATTCTTCGGCAGGGCATCGTCTCGGAAGCCGACTACACGCAGTTGGAACACTACGCGCTGGCGCTGTTTGAGCGGGGTACACAGATGGCCGCGCAACGGGGACTGATTTTGGTCGACACGAAGTATGAATTTGGCAATCATGAGGGGCAGGTGTACCTGATCGACGAAGTGCACACACCCGATTCATCACGTTATTTTTACGCCGACACCTACGAGGAGAATCAACGCAACGGGCAGGCGCAGAAACAATTGTCGAAGGAATTCGTTAGAGAATGGCTCATCGCCAACGGTTTTCAGGGGAAAGCGGGGCAAACGGTGCCTGACATGTCCGACGAATGGATCAATCAGATTTCCCGGCGCTATATTGAGTTGTATGAGACTGTGACGGGCCAAACGTTCAACCCAGCGGATGATACCAACCCGGCCGAACGCATCGAACAGGCCATTAACCAGGCACTTGCGAAGCAGTTGCCCGCCCAGCCCTGACACGTCAGGGCTCAACCGAATTGATGAACCGAACACAACCGACATGAATTACACGATTGAAAAAAATGAACAATACGCCCTGATCCGGCTGGCGGAAAGCGACTTTGGCGACAGCGTAGCCCCTGACTTCGAGGCCCTCTGCAAAGGCCTCTTTCGGGAAGGATACAGCAATATTATTGTCGACATGGCGCCCGTGCAGACACTCGGACCGGCGGGCGTTATTGCCATTCGGCGGGTGAATCGGCACTGCTCCAGCGAAGACGGGCTGCTTGTATTGGCCACCAATAATGATGACCTGATCGAAAACCTCGACAAAGCCGGCGGTGATGACCTGACCATCCTGCCTACCGTGGAAGAAGGTGTCGATGCGGTATTTATGAACGAACTGGAGAACGATTTTCGGAGCGAGGACGATGATGAGTACGACCGGGGCGGAAGCGTTGCCGACTAACGAACAAACCAATCCGCCCGCTGCCCATCAGCGGGCGGGATTGCCACCATTCGACGTTACTATTCTGGGAGCTGGTTCGGCCACACCCACACTACGCCTGCACCCCACGGCGCAGCTAGTAACGATCGGTGCCGATTATATGCTTGTCGATTGTGGCGAGGGAACGCAGTTTCGCCTGCTCGAACAGCGCATTCGGCCGGGTCGGTTGCGGTATATATTCATCAGCCATCTGCATGGCGACCATTATTTTGGTCTCCCACCCCTCCTGTCTACGCTCAATCTGGGCGGTCGTACGGAAGACCTGTACCTGTTCGGGCCACGCGGGCTCGATGAAGTACTGACAACCATGTTCCGGGTGTCGAACTCCCGATTGGGTTACAATCTACACTTCCAGCCCGTCGACCCGGATCGGGCCACCCAGCTGCTCGATCATCCGCTCGTAACTGTCGAATCGGTTCCGCTCCAGCACCGAATCGACTGCACCGGCTATCTGTTCCGAGAGAAGCCACGCAAGCCGCACTTACTGCGCGAGCGATTACCCGACGACGTTCCAGTCGCATACCTCAAACAACTCAAAGATGGGCAGGATGTGCTCGACGAGGCTGGTAACGTGTTGTATGCGGCTACCGACGTCACCGAGCCAGCCTCGCCTGCTCGTTCGTACGCGTTCTGCTCCGACACACGGTATGTACCAGAGCTGGTCCCTCAGTTGAAGGGCGTCGACCTACTGTACCATGAAGCAACGTTTATGGACGATAATGCACAGCGCGCTGCTGAGGTCTACCATTCTACCGCTGTTCAAGCCGCAACCATTGCCCGTGATGCGCAGGTTGGTCGTCTGCTAATTGGTCATTTTTCTTCGCGTTACAAGCAGTTTGACGGCTTTCTCGACGAAGCCCGTCAGGTGTTTCCCAAAACATATCTGGCCGTTGAAGGCGAAACGATTCCCGTATAAGCCGAAAAGCCGGTCAGCGGCTGGTGGCAACCAACTGACCGGCGGTAGTTGAACGAGAGTGGACATAGACGGAAACCCGCTTCTCTTAATCGGCTATCAGGCCAAAAGGTAACTACCGCACCACCTTACCTCTGCAATTACCTCTGCCTCACTACATACTTACGTATACTATCTACATTTGTATTCATTTGTTTCACAAATCTATAAGTAGCCGGCTGATGCCGATCGTCTGGTTCTGATCATTATTCCACTCGGCGTAGCTATTTCACCGTATTTCACATCGTTCAGGCTAAGCGGATCGGCTCCATTTTTTAATGAAAAATTACGGTGGGCAGTATTTTGTAACCGTTGATCGACTCAGGAAGCCATTACCTAATAAACAGGCATACGGACGCCCGGAATCTGTCTATATTTAGCCCCGATCTTGATTTCCGCTTTAGCATGTTAACAATCCATTTGGGGTTTCTGGAAGTAGGCTGGCTTGATTTGCTCGACGTACTGCTGGTGGCTCTGTTGATTTATCAGATTTATAATATTGTTCGGGGCAGCGTTGCCAGTCGGGTGTTTGTCGGCTATCTGCTGGTTTATCTTTTCTACCTGCTCGTCAAAGCCTTCGGCCTTAATCTTCTGACTACCATTCTGGAGTATTTTATCAGTGTCGGCGCGCTGGCATTGATTATTATTTTTCAACAGGAAATCCGGCGTTTTCTGCTGCTAATCGGTAAATCAACGAACGTGGCCAACAGCCGGCTGTTCAGGCGTTGGTTGTCGCGAACAACTGGTCAGCCGGAAGCGATGACGTCTACTCTTCGCCCGATCATCGATGCGTGCAAAAGCCTAAGTACCGAGTTTTCAGGCGGACTGATTGCGATTGGCAAAAACGACGACCTGACCAAATTCGCGCAGTCGGGCGAACGTATTAATGCCGATACGTCGAAACTCCTGCTGCTCTCTATCTTTAGCCAGTACAGCCCGCTTCATGACGGCGCTGTACTGATCAGCGACGGCCGGATCATTGCCGCCCGGTGTATTTTGCCCGTTTCAGACGACGACGAACTACCACCAGCACTGGGCTTCCGACACCGGGCCGCGCTGGGCATGAGCGAAGCAACCGACGCGGCCGTCATTGCTGTATCAGAGGAAAGCGGCCGACTAACGCTGGCAGTCAACGGAGAGCTTCATATCGGTCTGACACTAACGGAACTGTCGGAGCGTCTGATGCGCTACTTACAGGAACCAGGGCAGATCGCCCAGTGATCAATACGTAATCAGAGATGGCAGCGCTTTAGCCTGATCGATAAAATCAGTGACCTGATCGAGCGAAGGGGGCCGGTTCGTGAGCCGCCGTTTCGCATTGATACTCCTCAGAGTAGCATGCAGCGTTGCGGGCGAGCACTGAGCCAGTTCACTGATGGTTGTAGCACCCGATTCCTCCAGCATGTCACTGTATACACGGCCAATGCCCTTTAGCCGGGCAATATCAGCGCGCTTGACCAGCGCAAGCAGCAGTATACTGTCTATGCCGACGGCCGGGGCCAGCGCGTCCCGCCCCTGTGGTGTGCT
>JAKONH010000276.1 GCA_022702045.1 Spirosomataceae bacterium | reverse complement strand
CTGATTGAGCCGCGCCATCCGCCGGGACGCCTGGTAGATTCCGTCGATCCAATCGGACTGGTGCTCAGTTAGTTGACTCGACTGGATAAGTTGTTCAACTTTAGCATTGATCAGCGCCAGCGGGGTCTGCATTTCATGCGACGCATTTTCGGTAAATTCTTTCAGCCCCTGATAGTCGTGTTGCATCTTGTCGGCCATCTTCGCCAGCACGTCGTTGAGTTCGCTGAACTCCGTGATCGAAGATGGTTGTAGGTGAATGGACTTTCCCTGCCGGAGGTCGAACTCCTTGATGCGCGACAGCGTGTCGTAGAACGGTAGCCAAAGCCGCCCCGACAGACGACTTTGAAACCAGAACATTCCCAGCAGCAGCAGCCCTAGAAACAGCACCATCGTGACGGTAATCACCTCGATAAGCCGGTAGGTCTGAATCAACGACTTCCGAATTTCGACTCGATACAACTGCCCGCGAATGGGCGTAAAAAACGTGAGTTGCCGAAACGGTGTCATCTCGTTGTCGTAGTGATTGTAGATCAGCGTATCGACAAAGGCTTCGCCCGGCTGCCCCACCCCCTGTACCGGCGTAATTTCAATCTTGTTCTCAACAAAATACGGACTACTCGCCCAGGCGTTGTGGGCTCGGGCGTAGGCTTCGAAATCGCGCTTTTCCACGCGTAGACGACTTTCCACTTCGTCGTAAATCAACAGCCGGCTGATCTGATAGAAGGCGAGTGCTGTGAGTAAGTAAACGACGAGCGAAAAGCCGAGGTAGATGCGATTGGTTTGCGCCAGTAATTTCACGGCTGACCGAATTTATACCCAATGCCATAGATCGACTGCACGTAGTCGGCAGCGCCTTTGTCCACTAATTTCCGGCGCAGGTTTTTGATGTGCGAATACACCATATCAAACGAATCGGCGGAGTCGATGTTATCGCCCCATAAGTGTTCCGCAATCGACGCTTTCGTCAGAACCACGTCGGCGTTCGACAGGAAATACAACAGCAGATCATATTCCTTCCGCGATAGCGCCGTCGGCTGTCCATTAACAAACACCGTACGGGCGTGGGGTACTACCGTTAATTCCCGAAACCGGATTTCGGTATGTCCGCTAAACTGCCGCCGGCGCAGCAGCGACTTCACACGGGCGTTCAGTTCCGACAGATGAAATGGCTTGGTCAGGTAATCGTCGGAGCCTATTTCCAGTCCTTTAAGCTTGTCTTCCAGGGCGTTGCGGGCCGATATGATGATGATTCCGGTGGTACTGACGAGTCGTTTCAACGTCTCCACCAGTTGAAAGCCATTGCCATCGGGCAGCGTCAGGTCGACAATAATGCAGTCGTACTCATAGAGGTGTATTTTCTCGTTGGCTTTCTGGAACGTATCGGCTGTTTCGCAGACGTAGCCTTCCTTCACCATATAATCCGTGATACCCTCGGCCAGTCCCTGTTCGTCTTCCACCACCAGCACCTTCATACCGTTCGTCGTCTGATCCGTCAACGAAAGTAGCGGCCAATTCTGGAAAGATTTAGGAAGAACCAGCGACCCTGTCCCATTATTACATAAGTAGACAGGGGTTCGCCGGACAGATCGATTAATGATAGCCTTGCGGCATGTTCCCACTATTTTGCAGTTCCAGTCGTGGTGCATCATTCTGGGCCAGCATCCAGCCGGGATATTCCAGCGCCAGCGCACTGGCGGCATCAAGTGTACGCAGTTCATCAGCCGACAGCGTAACCTGCCCAGCGATGAGGTTATCTTCCAACTGTTCTACCCGTTTGACACCCAGGATCACGCTGGTAACCGCCGATTGATGAAGCAGCCAGGCCAAGGCCACCGCGACCATTGAAACCCCCTTTGCTGATGCAACACGAGCAACAGCCTCAAGTACAGGCTCTCCCTGCGCCTGATTCACCGGGGGGAATTCAATAGTTGTACGTCGTCCTTCACCCTGCCCGTTGCGATATTTACCAGACAGATACCCCCCGGCCAGCGGACTGTATACCAGCAAGCCTAACCGTTCCGACTTGACAGCCGGTATAATCTCGCGTTCCAGGTCACGACCGACCAGTGAATAATACGCCTGTACCGACTGGATTCGCGCCGTTGTCAGCCGCTCGGTAACGCCCACAGCTTTAGCGATCTGCCAGGCCGCCCAGTTTGAAACGCCGATATACCGAATGTGCCCTTGCCGGACCAGATCATCAAGCGCCCGAAGGGTTTCCTCGACTAGCGTAGCCGGATCCCAGCTATGGAGCTGATACAAGTCGATGTGATCCGTACCAAGGCGTTTCAGACTTGCCTTGACCTGATCCATGATGTGATAACGAGTAGCTCCTCCGTCGTTGGGGCCAGTACCCGTTGCATGGTCAACTTTAGTAGCCAGCACCATCTGTTGCCGCGCAATGCCCAGATTCTTAAGGGCTTTACCTACTATTTCTTCGGACTGCCCACCGTTGTAGACGTTGGCAGTGTCGATGAAGTTGATGCCCGCGTCGAGAGCGCGACGCATAATAGCCTCTGCGTCTGATTGTCCGACGCCCGCTCCAGCGGCATAACGGCCCGTATTGATACCAAATGTCATAGTACCCAAACACAGTTCAGATACAAACAAACCGGTAGTTCCAAGTGCTTTGTAACGCATTGTATGAGAAAAATAACGTGGTACGATGAGTGGACAAAGTTCACCGGCCAATCCTGACAGGTATGTTTATTTCTTGCTATCGTTTAGGGCTATCTTGCTGTTTTTCATACAAAATGTCGACCGTATTGTTGTGGAGTACATCCCACGATTCGTCTGAAAGCGGCTCCAAAACTAGCAGGTGAAGCAAATCCAAGCGCATCACTCACGTCGGCCACCGAAACGCCGTCCTGACACAGCAAGTGCCGGGCGCGCTGAATTTTCCAATGTAGCACGTACTGATAAGGCGTGAGGCCGACGGTTTGCCGAAAGAGCCGCGCGAAATGAAACACACTCAGGTTTGCCAAACCAGCCAGCTCGGCCAACGTTACAGCGTGTTCGGTATGCGCTTCCAGGTACTCGTCAATGCGGGCTAGTACAGGCGCTGATAGGTGCGGGGCCTGTCGGTAGCGTCGCTGATAGGTAGCATGGTGTTCGATGAGTTGATGACAGAGCGCATTGGTTAGCGATTCGGCGTACAGTGATCCCAGAGCATGTCGTTGGCTGGCTGCCGTCAGTAATTGCCGCCCAAGCACATTGAGCAATGGATCCTGGAACTTGAGTTGCTCCTGCAAGGCAAAGTTTTGTAGTTCCGGGCCCTGACTAACGAGCTGCGTCATGTAATCAGCTTCTATGGTCAGGTATATATTGTGGCTAGGGGTCGACCAACTCAGATCGGTGCTACAGTCACCGCCGGGGTATAACCCCAAATCACCCGTCTGATACACCCACCGACTGGTTTGTCGATTTCGCACGTGGTGCACCGCGTATGGAACTGGCACTTGATATAGAATCAGCAAATGATGCAGACGGGCCTGAGCCGGTAAGCCACCCGCCCCCAACTCAATCTGCTCGACACGAATACCCCGCCAGGGAAGAGCAGCACTACTGACGAGGGGGGGTGTGCGTAAACTTTCAGTGATGTACTGCATATGGCTAAACGTGAAAACGGGAATGCGCAGAGACGCCATTGGTATGAACCGGAATTATTACCACAATTGCGTGTATCAAGCTAACAGAATCAGAAATCGTACAGGTGCAGGGTAGTGTATTCAGTAAACAAAGCAAGACCGATTTCGACTAGACTGGTACACTTGTTTCGTACGCTGACAAGCGCTTTAGCAGGTGAGCAATGATCTACCCAGAACATTTACAACTGCTTTTCGGGATAGAGTTGTGCAGGTCACGTGCCGATACCTTTTCACCTTGCCATTTTCTTCGGCGAAACCGTTTGTTTCCCAAATGTTTCCAGAATTGACGTAGTGATTTGCGACAGGTATCCGTGAGCCAATACCGGTACGGGTCCGTCGCCAGCTATGAAGCACGTACAATCACCATTTCCCTGTTATCATCCTTTTATCATTGGGTTGCTGACGCTGAGCCTGTCGGCCGGATCGGTAGCGGGGCAATCGCTGACGCTGCCACAAGTCGTCGAGCAGAGCGTCCGGCAGTACCCGCTGCTGCGCGCCAAGCAGGCCGAAATCAGCAGTGCACAGCACCGGCTTCAGTCCAGCCGGACCGAATACCTGCCCAACCTGATTGTGCAGGATCAATACACCTACTCGACCAGTAACAGCGTCAACGGCTCGTTTTTTCCTAACGACGGAACAGCCATCTCGACCTCCGGTGGCATACGTCCGCAGAACTATTACCAGGCGGCCTTGGGCAGTTACGCCAGCGCCGTCATCGAATGGCGGGCCATCACGTTCGGGCGCATCAAAACCAACGTCGCGTTGGCCAAAGCCGACGTGCAGCGCAGCCAGGCGGACTACGACAACGAGCTGTTCCAGCATCAGGTCCGCACGATCGATGCCTATCTGCTACTGCTAATCAATCAGAAACTGGTGCAGATTCAGCGCAGCAATCAGGAGCGGGCTGAGACGTTCAAGCGCGTAGTCGATTCGGGGGTTCGGGCGGGGATGCGGGCGGGTGTCGACAGTTCGCTGGCGACGGCCGAAGCGGTGCGGGCGCGGCTGCTGTTATTGGAAAGTCAGCAAAATGAGCAGGTCCAACGACTGCGCCTGTCGGAACTAACGGGACGGGTTCTCAATGACCTGCAGATCGATAGTATGCGTTTCTATACCGCACTACCTACTCGCTCGCTTGGGGCCGACTCTATATCGCCACAAAACCCGGTTCTCCGTCTGTTTCAGTCGCAGATTGCCCTGTCGTCGGCTCGGAGTCTGGCCACACAACGCACAAGCCTACCATCGATTTCGCTGATCGGGTCGGGCTGGGCGCGGGGGTCGGGCTTTTCCAATCAGGGCGAAGTGTATCAGACAAACCCGGCGGCTGGACTTGGCTATCAGGTCAGCAATTATCTGGTTGGCGTGGTAGCCCGCTGGAACCTAACCAGCATCCTGCGGGTGCGGCAGGACTACCGCAGCGAGCAGTATCAGGTCGAGCGATTCCAGCAGTTATTCAACGAACAACGGCTACGCATCAACCGGCAGTATCAGGAAGCCGAAACGCAGTATCAGGTGGCTCTGGAGCAGGCCCGGCAGGCACCCATACAGCTTCGGGCGGCCCGACAGGCGTTCAATCAGGCCCGGAACCGCTACCAGAATGGCCTGACCGATTTACCAACGCTGTTGCAAAGCGTCGTCACACTCAACCGCGCCGAAGTCGACGGCTACGTCGCCACCAGCAATGTCTGGCGATACCTGCTCCTGAGAGCAGCCGCCGAGGGTGACCTCTCACTCTTCATGAATCAGCTTAAGTAAACCAGTTTACGGTAGTCAGTTTTCAGTATTCGGTTTACGGTGGTCCACTAAGAAACACCCGCCCCAACTACCAAACACTGTAAACCGTATACCGAAAATCGTAAACCCAGATGCAACAACTCATTCGCTCCGCATTGCGGAAACCCATTTCAGTAGTCGTGGGGGTGGTAACGATCCTGTTCTTTTCAGTGATGTCGCTGTTTACCATCCCTGTCGATATTTTCCCCAACCTCGACCTGCCGACGATTTACGTGGTACAGCCCTACGGGGGTATGGCCCCCGATCAGATGGATGGCTTTATCGCCACGCGCTATCAGGACCACTTTCTGTACGTGTCGGGAATACGCGACATCGACGTCAAAACCATCCAGGGCCTGTCGCTTATCAAACTACAGTTTTACCCCAGCACCGACATGGCGCAGGCAGCTGCCGAAGTCGCCAATAACGTATCGCGGGCGAAGGCCTATATGCCCGAAGGTACGGTGCCTCCCCAGGTCGTGCGCTTCGACGCCAGTTCGGTACCGGTGGGGCAGCTTGTCTTTGCAAGTCCCAGCCGGCCACTCAACGAGATTCAGGACTTTGCCTCGTCGCGGGTGCGGCCTATGTTCTCGCGCATCGAAGGCGTATCCAGCCCCCCACCCTTCGGCGGTAATCAGCGCACCATTGTCGTTCGCGTCGATCCACAACGCATCCGCAGCTACGAGCTGACGCCCGAAGAAGTTATCCGCGCCATCGTGAGCAACAACCAGCCATCGCCCGCCGGCAACATTCGGATTGGCAACAAAACACTGATGACGCCGGTCAACTCGCTCATTAAAAAGCCCGAGGATTTCCTGAACATTCCCATTCGGGTTGGTGCGGGCCCAACCGTCTTCATACGCGACGTCGGCACGGTCGAAGATGGCGCTGACGTTACGGTCAGCTACGCGCTGGTCAACGGTCGTCGGGCGGTGTATATACCGGTGGTCAAGAAGTCCGACGCGTCGACGCTGGCGGTGGTCAACAACATTCGCAAGGCGATGCCCGAGTTACAGAATGCGGTACCGGAAGACGTGACAATTTCCTACGAATTCGACCAGTCGGTATACGTGATCAACTCGCTGAAAAGTTTGGTTACGGAGGGTATTTTGGGGGCGGTACTGACCGGGTTGATGGTCCTGCTGTTCCTGCGCGACTGGCGTAGCGTCATCATCGTGGTACTAACCATCCCGATCTCAATTCTGACGGCCGTAATTCTGCTCAACCTGTTCGGGCAAACGATCAATATCATGACCCTGTCGGGACTGGCGCTGGCGATCGGTATTCTGGTCGATCAGGCTACGGTCACGATCGAGAACATTCACCAGCATCTCGAAATGGGCAAGCCGAAGCCTGTCGCCATCTGGGATGCCTGTAAGGAAATCATCTTCCCCGAGTTTCTCATTCTGCTGGCGATCCTGGCGGTGTTTGCCCCGGCCTTCGTCATGAGCGGGGTGCCACGCTCGATGTTCTTACCCCTGTCGCTGTCGGTGGGTTTCGCCATGATCGCGTCGTTCCTGCTGTCACAGACCTTTGTACCGGTGCTAGCCAATTGGCTACTGAAAAGTCATCCCAACCACGAGGCTCCAGCCCATACCCTCGATGCACAGGAACGTCATGATCTGATGCATGACGCGCAACACCCAAGCCCCAACCCGACGGGTTTCGACAAATTCAGACGACGCTATTCAGCCCTGCTCGAACGCTTCCTGGACCGCCGGGGCTGGATTGTAGGCGGCTATCTGGCGGGTAGTCTGGCGATTATCATACTGTGTTTTCTCGTCATCGGCACCGACATTCTGCCGCACGGCAACAGTCATCAGTTTCAGATGCGCCTGCGCATCCCCGACGGCACACGGGTAGAACGCACGGAGATGGCAACGCTTAAAGTGCTCGATATCATCAAGGACGCCGTTGGCGAAGACGCTGTCGAAATTTCGTCGGCCTATGTGGGCACGGTACCTTCCAGTTACGGCACGTCCAATATTTTCGTCTTCAACAGCGGACCCCACGAGGCCGTGTTGCAGGTGTCACTCAACGAAGAACACCCAATCAGGATGGATGATCTGAAGGAAGACCTGCGTGCTCGCATCACTAAGGCATTGCCAACGGCCAGCGTTTCGTTTGAACCGATCGAGCTGACCGAAAAGATCATGAGTCAGGGCGCGTCGACACCTATCGAAGTGACCGTTGCGGCCAAAGACGTAGCCGCAGCCGGTCGGTTTGCCGGGACGATTCGGCAGCAGATGGCGAAGATCGACTTTCTGCGCGACGTGCAGATCGCCCAGCCCCTAGCCTACCCGACCCTGAACGTGACGATGAATCGGGAGCGGGCCGGTCAGTTGGGGGTTACGTCGACGCAGGTGGCCCGCTCAATGGTAGCCGCGACCTCATCAAGCCGCTTCACCGACAAAAACCTGTGGCTCGATCAGTCGAAAGGGCTGGCCTACCAGGTGCAGGTGCAGATTCCGGAGTACCAGATGAGCAGTACCAGCGACATCGGAAATATTCCGTTGCGCAGTGGCGAAATGCACCCGCTCCTGTCGGACGTTGCCACCTTTTCGGAAGGCACCGCCCCCGGCGAATACGACCGTGCCGGCCCAAATCAGCTGGTCACCATTACGGCCAACCTGCACAACAAAGACCTCGGCTCAGCGCGCAAAGCCGTTGAACAGGCTATTCGCGACGCGGGTGAACCACCCCGTGGGGTGCTGGTCGAGCTGGGTGGCCAAACCAATCTGCTGACCGATACGCTGAGCAGTCTGCAAACAGGCCTGCTGGTCGCCATTGTAATTATTTTCCTGCTGCTGGCAGCTAATTACCAGTCGTTCAAGCTATCGCTGGTCATTCTGGCAGCTATTCCGGCGGTGGTCGCCGGTGCATTACTGATGTTGCTGGCTTGCGGAGCGACGCTCAACCTGCAATCGTACATGGGCCTGATTATGTCAGTGGGCGTATCAGTTGCCAACGCCATTCTGATGGTCACCAATGCGGAGAATCTGCGGCTCGAAACGGGCAATACGCGGCAGGCAGTGGTCATGGCGGCCGGAAGCCGGATCCGTCCGATTCTGATGACCAGTATCGCCATGATTGCGGGGATGATTCCGATGGCATCCGGCTTCGGCGAAGGGGGTGATCAGATTGCTCCACTCGGACAGGCTGTCATCGGTGGGCTGATTGCGTCGACGCTGGCGGCCCTGCTGGTTCTCCCCTGTGTCTTCACGCAGTTTCAAACTAAAGCCGCCCTGGACTCGGTATCGCTCGACCCCGAAGACCCCGACAGTCAGTATTTCCAGCAACTCACCCAACCCGCCTGACGACAATCATTCTGTCATTCAATCACTCAACCATTGGTTATGCGCACAATCCTAAAACTCATCGGCACCGCCCTTGTCTCCGCTGGCCTGACGGCCTGCTCATCGGCGGAGAGCAACGACCACGACAAACCAGCCCGTAAGCAATCCGACGTGCAGGTCGTCGTCGTAACATCGGTACAATCGTTACAGCCCAGCCAACAGGTCACGCTGCCCGGCGAGTTAAAACCCTGGAACCGGGTCAGCCTATACGCCAAAGTAAAGGGCTATGTACGTGAAGTCGCCGTCGACCGGGGCTCTACTGTTCGTAAAGGACAGGTGTTAGCCCGGCTCGAAGCACCCGAAGTGATTGCCGAACTAGGGCAGGCACAGGCGCAGCTACAGGCGCAGCAGGCACAACTGGTCGAACAGACAACCCGCGCCCGTGCCAGCCGCCTGACCTATCAGCGGATGGTACAAACAGCACAGATGGAAGGGGCCGTATCGCTGAACGAACTGGATCAGGCCCACGCCCGCATGCAGGCCGACAGCGCCATGGTAGCCGTCGCTCGCGGCAGTGTGCAGGCGGCCAAATCGAACTATCAGGCTAAAACCGACCTGCGCCAATACCTCACCATCACGGCCCCGTTCGACGGCGTTATCATCGAACGGTCAATCAGCCCCGGCGCGCTGGTTGGCGCGGGCGACAGTGGCAAACCGCTGTTTGTGCTGGAAGATAACCGGACCCTGCGTCTGACGGTAGCCATTCCGGAAACATTCGCCAACGAACTACCAAAGAACAGTTCGGTATCATTCACCGTCAACGCCATTCCCGAAAAACCATTTACAGCCCGGCTGGCCCGGTCGGCAGAAAGCTTGGTCGAAGCAAACCGGGCGATGATGGCCGAATTCGACGTCAACAACGCCGGTCACCAGTTGAAATCGGGCATGTACGCTGATGTTAAGCTACCGATCGAACGGTTGGGTAAAACGCTGTTTGTCCCGAAAACGGCGGTAGTCAGTTCGAGTGAGAAGCAGTTCGTCATTCGCGTACACGACGGACAGGCGCAGTGGGTGTCGGTACAGAAAGGCAATGTCGTTGACAGTCTGGTGGAGGTGTTCGGTGATCTGCAACCAGGTACGGCAATCGTCCGCACAGCGTCTGAGGAAATTCGCGATGGTCAGACCGTTAACGCCCGTCAGCGATGAATCAGCGTCCTTCACTTGTCAGCATGGGTGTGCTTGGCCTATTCCTTATGCTGGGTGGCTGTCACAGTGTCCGGCAATCGTATCGAGCTGTGTATGTCAATGAAATGGGTAACCGATTCGTCGGCACAGCGCCCTTTCGTAGTGCCCGGATTCGCCAGCACCCCTACCGTCTGCACCTGACCACGCCGACCGGTGCGACCGAGACCCGCCCGCCCGGTCAGGTGTGGGGAATACAGCAAACCGACGGGCCCCGTTACCGACTCTATCAGGGTGCGTTCTACGAAGAAATCGACAGTCAGCCGTTGCTTATCTACCGACAGGCCGACCTCGGTGGGTCAACGCAGGACCAGTTGTACTTCAGCCTCAACCCAACAAGCGAACTTATGCCACTCACCCGACACAACCTCGACATAGCCAGTCAGCGTGATCCCCAACTGCTACCAACGCTGGCCAACGGTAAGCTCCGTTCACTTTTGGAACAGGCAGACAAGCAGCGGCTGACCGGAAAATGATTGTCGTTACCGGCCGCAGATACCTTTGAAATCGCAGTATTCGCAGGTTGCGAGCTGATCAGTACGTTTGAACGGTTCGTCCGGGTTGAGCATGGCCCGAATCAGCTCACCCAGCAGTTCTTCGGACTCGGCAATGTAATCGGCTACCGATTGCCCATCGCCGAACTGCACAGGGTTAGTTTTGAAACCACCATTGACGTCGCGGAAGGAATAAAACCCCGCTTCGACGGGCATGCCTACAGCCGGATAGATGTCGCCGTTCGTCTCACTGCGAGGCAGGCCCCCTTTCTCCTGAATCGTTTTCAGGGCCAGATACCGGTACAACCACAGCTGCCGCATCTTTTCCTGGCCGCCATCGTTGAGTAGTTTCTCGCGGAGCTGCTCAGGGCCAATTCTACTGTTTAAGTCGACTTTCCCCGTTTTGTAATCGACGATCCGGATGCGGTCGCCGAAGCGCTCGATCCGGTCGATCTTACCGGCAATCGTCACCTCCAGCGGTTCGCGCCCGTCGCCCATCGACACCCGCAGTTTCGTACGCAGCGTCTGCTCCGTACCGATCACGGTCAGGTCGGGCAGGCTGTTTTGCTGCCGCTGAAAGTCGAGCATCAGCTGGCGGGCCATGTCGTACAGCAGCAGATTCATGCCCGATTCGACCACTCGTCCTTTCATGCTGTTGGCAAATTCCTCTTCAAGCAGACTGCGGATAATCGGCTCACTAACGGGCTGTTCCTTAAGCCTGTACTCCAGGTCGAGCCGTTCAAGCACCTTGTGCAGCCAGTTTCCGAAGTCGGCCGCCCCCATCCGCTCTTCGATATCGTCTTCCTCACTGATATTCACGATCCGGCTGAAATAGAAGCGCATCGAGCAACTGACGAACTGATTCAGCTGCGACGGGTATAATCCCTTGTGCATCAGCATCGACCGGATACGGTCACAGATATCGGCGGTCTTGGGTACACTCATTACCTGCTTTTCGGTCAGCTTCGCGTCGCTTTCCCGCCCGAACCGTACGGTCGGTTCCGTCAGCGTGATGTGTCTATTGGCCGGAATCAATTCGTGCTTGATTTGCCGGATATACCGGCTGGGTTCCCCCTTGCTCGATCCGTAGGCGTCGGTCGAGGTTGTGTGAATCAAGACAATCTCGCTCGCCCGTTGCAGCAGGCGGTAAAAGTGATAGGCCATCACCGATTCCTGTTCACGATAGGTCGGTAACCCGATTTCCTGGGCGATATCGAACGGAATCAGGGAGTTCATCTTTCGCGCTTTCGGCAATACACCCTCGTTGACCGACAGAATAATGACCCGGTCGAAATCCAGCCCCCGCGTTTCGAGCATCCCCATCACCTGCAGGGTGCTGTTGCCTTCGCTGGTAAATGGGATGCTGGTTTGCTTGATCAGTTCGTAGAGAAACGTGCGGAAACTTTTCACCGTCACGGGCGATGCCTGCCGGTCTGCTTTCCGCAGTTCAGCCTGTCGACGCAGCGTTGTTTCGAGGTGTCGGAGCAGCGTATGAAACAGGTATAGATATTCGATCTCGATCGCATCCTGACTGGTACGGTACACCTCGCGCAGTTTGTCGATCAGGTCGTAAAACACCTGGATAACCCGGCCGGGCCGATCATCTTTCCAGCGATTGAACAGCAGATCGATCAGTGGATCGTTGTTGCTCAGTTCCAGCATGTCGTCGCGGGTCAGGTACACGCGCTGATTCTGCACGATATTCCGGGCCATCCACTGAAACAGCGGTTCAGGCGGCATCACGTCGCCGTTGGGTAGCGGTTCTCCGCCGGGCCACATACACTGATGAATTCGCTCGTATTGCTTCACGAACGGGTGATTCAGTACCTTAACCACATGCCGGTGGTGGAACTTGGGAATTTTCAACTGACGACCGTCGCGGGCGCGGAACTCGTGCACCGTTCGCTGCATCTCGAATAGGGTATCGATCAGCGTGAACAGCAGCGAGCTGCGCAGCGACAGGCCCATCGTCACGTTCAGATCCGTCACGCTTTCGTCAAGCGCGTAGAGCGTTGGTACCAACAGCGTTTCGTCGGCCAGAATGATCGCCGTTTTTTTCGATACCGCCCCCGGCACGGCGTCGTCCCGTTGCCAGTCCTGGTAGAGCTTACCAGCGACTTTGGTTTGCATGCTGGCGTTGGGAACGCCCACCACCCGCATCGTTTTTTGGGTTGTCAGCAGTTGCGACGGTTGATTCAGATCGTCGTGATTTTCCCGGCCGAACAACAGCCCATTATCCCTGTATTTCCGCAGAAACGTACCGGCTTCCTGCATACGATCATCGACGTAGTACGTGTCGGCGTCCCAGATCAGCGCAGCTTTTCCGGCTTTCGACAGCACTTCGATAATCCGTTCTTCGGCGGCACTCAGTGCATTGAACCCGACAAACCAAAGCCGTTCGTAGGCCGTGTTATCCCGAATCAGCGTGCCAACGTTCTCGGCCAGTCGGCGGTAGGCCATTCCCCGGTACGCTAGCCCCTGTTCGTCCAGGCGCTTTCGGAGTTCGTTGTACGCTTTGGCAAGGTTATCGAACAGTTCGAAATACCGCTTTGTCCCGTCGGTTTCGGTGATGGTGGCAGCACCTTTAGGCAGTTCTAGGTTCCAGGCTTCGAGCCGTTTGACCGCCGTCATGTTATCGAACAGTCTGTTAGCCGGAATCAGGTACTGGTCAATGCGGTCAAAATCCGTGAGCAGCACCGGTGCCCAGCCTACAAACTGCTCAAACTCAACGGCCGGATCGATTTCGCGAAACACGTCGTACAGGTCAAACAGCAGACTCACTGAGTCGATCTGCTGCCGATCGGCGGCCTGGGCAATAAAGTCATCGACGGCCAGTGCATGCGGTGCCAGAAACGGTCGGTCGGAACACTGAGCCAGTTCGCCCAAGAACACCGACACGGCCCGGCGCGTGGGTAGAATTACCCAGACATCGCGCATACTAGCCCCGTGGTATTCGTAAATACGTTGAGCCGCCTGTTGGAGAAACGTCATTAAAGTCTAGTCAGTCAATTAGTAAAGATACCCCACTACCGACGAACTACCGCCCACCCGTCCGACAAATTCGTGGTCGCCATTCCTATGGCTATCCTTCTCCTCAACTGGTCGTGTCTTACCTGTATGGCTTCTGTCCAGAATGAACCCGTTATCCTTCGCGCTTCCCTCGAATTTCAGAACATATTACCCCCTAGTCAGTTAATAACAGCAAATTCACCTAATTCCATCGCTAAACACTCCAACGATCATGGGCAACTTACTTTACACCATCGCAGTCGTGTTGATCATCATCTGGCTGCTGGGTTTTCTAGGCTTTAACAGTTTCGGTCTGGGCGGTATTATCCACGTACTACTGGTCATCGCTGTTATCGCAATTATCCTTCGACTCATCCAGGGGCGAGGAGTGTGATATCCTGCTTCAGTAATGCAAACAAAGCCAGCTCTGCGAAGAACTGGCTTTTTTAGTTGTTGGGAGTTTTCTGGCTAATGCATGCGATCCGACCGAACGTCCAGATTGGCCACGACGTCAGCTTCGACAACCAGAAACTCTTTCCAGCGTTCGCGTACCCGTTCAGCAGGCAAATACGTTTCGGCCAGTTCGATAAAATTACGGTAGTGGCCTGCTTCCGAGATCATCAGTTCCCGGTAGAACTTCCGAAGCCCTTCGTCAGCAATATGTTCCGACAGCAGTTTGAAGCGTTCACAGCTACGGGCTTCGATCAGGGCGTTAATGAGCAGGTTATCCATTAGCTGCTCTTTCTGATCGCCAATGGACCGACGTAGCCGGCTCCGCAACTGATTGACATACTCATCTTTACGCTGTCGCCCCAGGGGGATACCGCGTTTGTTTAGCTCTTTCAATACGCGCTGGAAATGACCCCATTCTTCGGCTACAACAGGCGTCAGCACTTCCACCAGTTCAGCCTTATCGGAATACTGCACGATCAGCGAAATGCACGACGATGCCGCTTTCTGCTCGCAGTAGGCATGGTCGATCAGGATATCGCCAATGTTCATCTCAGCAATATTGACCCAACGCGGGTCGGTCGGCAGTTCTAAGCCAAGCGTTGTGAGTGCCATTCGTATCGTGGTCTGTAGTCCGTAGTTTGTAGTCCACTGGCAATAACCATAAACCACGAACTGATTTATTGGCCCATTTGCAGGATCAGGTCGAACTCGTCGGGGCGGACGGGCATGACCGATAGCCGCGATTGTTTAATCAGCGCCATGCGACCTAGTAACAGATCCGCGCGAATCTGGGCCAGTGTAACCGGCTTTGCAAACTTCATCACTGGCTCCAGTTCGACAACGACCCAACGCGGGTCGTCGGGGCTTGTCGGGTCGGGGTACGCTTCGCGCACGACTTTAGCCAACCCAACCACGCCGGGCTTGGTAACGCTGTGGTAGAACAAAACCTGATCGCCGAGTTTCATGGCGCTGAGGTTGTTGCGAGCCTGATAATTACGCACACCGTCCCAGACGGCGCGACCCTGCGTAGTAAAATGGTCCCACCCGTACTTATCGGGTTCAGACTTAACAAGCCAGAAGTTCAAGGGAAATGTTGAGTGATCGAATGATAGATTGATTGAATTGTTGAATGGTAAACTAATGAATCATGGGGCAACAGACTATAGATGCATAGAGCCGTCAATCATTCTGTCATTCTACAATTCAACCAAAGTTTATCAATAATAATCGTCGTGGTCCTGTCCGTTGCCGTAGGGATCGTTATAATCATCCTCATCGGCATATTTCGATCCGGCACCCAGTGCTTTTTTGAGGATCACCACCTGCCCCGTATGGTAGAGGTCGTGGTTGATAATGCCGTGCAGCATGTCGTAATACGTGTAATCACGGCCGGGTACGATGTCTTCCAGAAACTCGTCGTCGTCGCGTTTGTCGAGTTCGTTGATCAACTCCTCCTGACTCAGACTCAACTCCATTTCAAGGGCTTCCCACTCGAAATCATCGATCTTGTCGGGAAGCGCACCGAAGTTTTTATCGGGCGTCAGGATATCGAAAGTAGCATCTCCCTGCATTTTCTTGACGCAGAAAATACGCCAGCGGGTCATGTGAAATACCAGTTCGGCAATGTTGTGCGTGTTGGGCGCGATTCGGCGACCAGCCATGTCGGGCGTCACGCCACGTAACGCTTCTACCACCGACGGACCATGCCAGGCTTCTTCACTTTCGTACGTTGTGTTCAGCAGGTCGATAATCCGTATTAATTCGTCATTAGGCACCATAGTGATCGAGGGCTACAGCAGTAAACGTTGATAAAAATCTGTCGAAAAGCAGTCGTTGTCATGCGTACTACTTATCCGAACCGATTTATGTTGGCTACTGCTGCAACATAGTATTGTCTGCGTAGTTCTGGCGGTTTTGCGGCAACCAGCCAATAGCTCGTATTCAGTAACGCTTTTCGAAGCGTACCTGTAACAAAGGTACGGCAATATTGGTGTCCGCGGCAACATACACGGCGCGTCAGCCTGATTAAACGGGTAGCAGGCACTACCCATCATTACCAAGTCAGCCCAACTGTCGATTAATTCAGGTTTAGACCAATCGTAATCCCAAGATAAGGTTTGTTGTGGTATATCCAGACCCGGTTGTCGGCACTTATCAGGTTTTCGAATCCCAACGCCAGCCCCGCCGTAAACGTTTTGTACCCAACGATGCTTGCCAGCCCGTAATTCAGCCCCAATGCTTCATATTCATCCGAGACAACACCATTGGTCGTAAACGAGCTGACCAGTGCCGAGCCGATACTGGCGAAGCCACCCAGCCCGAAACTCAGCGACCGAATCTCGAATCGTCGTTCCCGGCGAAAGAACAGTGTTCGATAACCGCCACGGTCATAGCGTAGCCCGACGTAAACGCCCACATTCGGATTGGTATTCAACTGGCCCGGACGGCCCTCCTGCGGAAACCGAAACTTGAAAGGCACGGTAAACAGATCAACGTCGAACGATTTGAGCTGGTAATTGAACCAGGGACTTTCTTCTTTGATGCGCTTCAGCACAGGGTTATGATGTACAAACAGCACAGCCGCTGAATCTGACTGATCGAGTGTACCAGAATCGCTATCGGCCGGGGGGAGCGACTGAGCGATGAACTCAGCAAACAGCGTATCATTGCGTTCATACAGACCAGCTTTAGTCAGCTGCGTAGTCAACTTCGACACGACCTTTCCTTTCTGGTACGTAAACAATGTCTGTCGGGGTCGAACCTGAAAAATATCGTCCAGTTCCAGAATTTCTGATCGTTGGTGCAAACTGGCGCAGGAGGTCATCAGCAACATGAACGCAATCAGCAAGGATAGATTTTTCATACGGCATTATCAATGCCGCAAACATACAAAGTCCCTGACAGATGGCCCTGCCGATAAACATCTGTTTACTACTTGTTCATCATCGGTCGGAAGCGGCTATTGGGGACATTGCGAAGCGGCCGACTTACCGGCGTTTGCCGAAATCCGTTACCCAATAGTGTTTGTAGGTACTGTTGGCATTGTAACCGTAGCCAACGCCGACTTCGGTAAAACTGGCGCTCATGATGTTTTTACAGTGACCCGGTGATTTAAGCCAGCCACCGACCGTCGCGCGAACGGTTGTGTAGCCGGCCGCAATGTTTTCACCCGCTGCGCGCCAGCTATAACCCGCCCGCGTCATCCGATCCCAGGGTTGCGAACTATCAAGTCCCGTATGGCTGAAGTAATTGTTGTTCGCCATATCGACCGCATGCGCGTCGGAAGCAGTGTTGAGCTGCGTATTGAGTACCAGAGCCGGGACAGCCGGATATGTCGTTGTTCCGCATTGACACGATTTTGACCGGGCCTGATTGATATAGGTCAGCATCTCATGCTGCTGTGCGGAGGTAGCCGCAATCACTTTAGCTCGTGACAGGTCGGGCGTCACTGCACCATCCAGTGCAGCATCATTGCGTTCAATATATATCGACGACTGCACCGGCACAGGCGTCTGCACCGGCGAATCCGACTCAGTCTGGCAAGCGGTCACGCTGGCCAGTAGCGCCAGCGTGACAAACAGGTAAGGAATATGTTGCATAAAGCGTAAGGTGATTTGTTGATTAAACGGTACTTTTTTCAACTTAGTACCTACATGATCCTAGTTTCAGCGATGACTAGGCCAACAACAAAAAGCAACGAGTGCGAGCCCGTTGCTTTTCCTACCTTTCGTTATATCCAGAAAATGCTAAATCAGCCGATACGCTTACTTTCCGACACGCCAGTTACCGGTTTCCACAGTAGGACGCAGCAGATAAACGTCCAGGATAGCGTAAGGACGGGCCAGGTATTCGCGGACAAGCGTGCGGAACGAATAGCCGTCCGGCACATCCTGTGCCGCAAACGCAATGGCTTCCATGCCTTCGTGATTACCGATAAAGAGCGCCCGCGTATTGTGAAAGTTCTGCGAGATAATCGTGATTTTCTCCTGATTGAACACCTCTTTGCAGCGAACGACCGAATCGAAAGTGCGATACCCGGCATAGTCGAGCGTCATCACCGACGTTGGTACGCCCAGCTTGACGAGCGCCCGCTGCATGTCGGCCGGTTCGTTGTAGTATTCCGAATCATTGTTGCCGCTCAATACGAGGTATTTCACCTTTCCTTCTTTCCAGAGTCGGGCGGTCGCTTCCATTCGGTAGCGGAAAAAGAGATTTTCCTTACCCGAGCGCACAAACTTGCTGGTACCCAAAACTAGTCCGACATCGTTGGCGGGCAGTTTGTGAATGTCGAAGTAGGTCTGCTGCCGCGTATTGTACACGACCCACCAGTTGCTGGCCAGTATGAGTACCACCCCGGCAAATGACAGGATGATGACGCCTTTCAGGATGCGCTTTACCACGCGCATGCTCGCATCCTCCGTATGGGGCATGTCGTCGGCGTAATCGGTGGCAAAGGTGGTGTTCATAACCTGATCGCAGCGTACGGGTAAAATTAAGAAAACAACCCTAATTGTGCAGTTTCTTTTGTTTCCGGTTCATCGGTTTCCACTAGCATCGGCTCCCGAACAGCAGCGGCTACTTCTTTGACGATTTTCGGCTCCAGCA
>JAKONH010000261.1 GCA_022702045.1 Spirosomataceae bacterium | reverse complement strand
CAAGGCCAGAACCCAATGCAGCAGCAAAAGCGAGCCGCCCAGCCACCAGCCGCCCAGGGTAGCGGCAAAAACTAAGGGAGCGTGTAGAATGAACAAGGGAGTAGACAAATTTTCGTCATTCTTCATTGTTCATTCTACACTCTTCATTACCTTTGCCAACCAATTCGGGATGTAGCGCAGTCCGGTAGCGTGCTTGCATGGGGTGCAAGAGGTCGTGGGTTCGAATCCCGCCTTCCCGACTTAGTTAGAGCAGTCTTTTAAGGCTGCTCTTTTTTTCATAGAAAAGTCCGGCCGTTCAAACGGCCGGACTTTTCTATATGTCTTCATATCAATTATTTACCTGACAAATTCTTCAACAGGATCTACCTGCACAATATCTTTTCGCATGTCCGTTCCCGCCAGTAGCGAGAGCAGAATATGAGCAGCCGATGCGCCAACGGTAATAGAAAACAAGAATACTCCGATAAGCGCCGGTGATTTCGACCACCAGCCCCAGCCTGTCAATTTTTCGAATAACCGATAGAATACATCGGCGGAAACTATAGCAAATGTCAGTAGAGTAAGCAATGCTCTATTCATGACTTAAGAATTTAGGTAACATTAAGTACATACGTATAGACTGTAATTCGGATTGCGGTCACAGAAAAATAGTTAAGATTCTTTGTGGAATCAGTTGGCCTACTGCATCTAACATTTATACAGCGTCTGCTACAGCTACCCGTTCATTAACTTAAAAACTTAATAATTCTTTTATGAATAAAGCGCCCCCTCACTGCCATTGTGATACGGAGAAGACATATGAGTCAATTGTTCTTCACTGGTTGGTTGAAAGCCAATGTTTTACCGGTTCAGTTGCCGCGCTAGCATGTTGATGGATTATTAACATAACCGTTTACATCCAACAAATTGGTAAGCAACTCCAATTAAAGCGCAAAATTTGGCGAATCCTATTGCTTTGTATTCGTAAGAAAAACCCTAGTTTTGTGAAGGTTTCGATGGCTTTCCATCAAATTTTTGACGGGATAAACCGAAACAGTTAGATTTTTCGCTTTTTTTACCGGGCAAACCAACTTTCATTTTAACCCTACAGTCCAGTTCCAATGAAAACACAAACTCCTTCTCCAGCACCAGCCAAAGCTGCAGCACCAGCAAAGAAGTCGGGTGGTCTGAATCCAGCGTTCGTACTCCCCGTACTGCTCGTTATCGGTATTCTTACCTACATGTTCGTTTTCGGTGATGCTAGCCACTTCCAGGATGGAGATAACACAAAAGAGCCCCTGCCCGGCGACTACTTTGGTACCGTTTACAAAGGTGGTTTTATCGTACCGATTCTGTTCACTTGCTTCCTGACGGTGTTGGTTTTCTCGATCGAGCGTTTCATCACGATCGGCCGTGCTAACGGTACAGGTTCAGTCGACGATTTCGTTCGCAAGATCAAATCGCTGCTCGATCGTAACGATGTGGCCGCTGCTATCCAAGAGTGCGATCGCCAGAAAGGTTCGATTGGTAACGTTGTTAAAACAGCGCTGGTAAAATATCAGCAACTGGCTACCGACACCAGCCTTGACAAAGACCAGAAACTGGCTGCGCTTCAGAAAGAGGTAGAAGAAGCTACGACGTTGGAATTGCCGATGCTGGAGAAAAACCTGACAATTATTGCTACGCTGGCTTCGGTATCGACGCTGATCGCCCTGCTCGGAACAGTACTTGGTATGATTCGCGCGTTCGCAGCCATGGGTGCGGGCGGTCAGCCTGACACCGGTGCTCTGTCGACGGGTATCTCTGAGGCCCTTGTAAACACGGCTCTTGGTATCGGTACGGCGGCTATCGCTACGATCATGTACAGCTACTTCACGAGCCGTATTGACGTTCTTACGTACAACATCGACGAAATCGGTCTGAGCATTCAGCAGAACTTTGCTGCTCACTACTAGATTTCTTTCCGTTGATAAACCCGCCTGTCCAGTTCTCGAACTGGACAGGCAGAAACAGACTCTTTCATGCCTGCAGTTAAAGTAAAACGCGCCAGTTCTTCAGTGGATATGACCGCGATGACTGACGTTGCATTCCTCTTACTGACGTTCTTTATTCTAACCGCTCAGTTTAAGTCTCAGGATGCCGCGTCAATCGAAACGCCGTCTTCTATCTCTGGCATTAAAGTTCCAGATAAGGACATCATGACGATTGCGCTGGGCAAAGACGGAAAGGTTTATTTCGGCATTGACAGTCAGCAGGACCGTATTACGATGCTGGATAACATAGCCGCTCTGAAAGGAATCACATTTTCTGACAAGGAAAAGAAAGATTTCTCGTTGATGTCGAATTTTGGTATCCCCATCAATCAGCTGAAAGCGTATCTGTCTTTACCTGACGATCAAAAAGCTAAGGTAAAACAGCCCGGTATTCCTACAGATTCGACAGGTGCGAGTGCTACCAACGAGCTTAAAGATTGGGTATTTAACTCCCGGAAAGCTAATAACGGTCTGCGTATCGCTCTGAAAGGTGACAACCTGGCCAAATTTCCGGAGTTCAAGAATGTGTTGGCTACGCTTCAGGCGCAGAATATCAACAAATTCAACCTCATCACGGGCACGGAGGCTCCACCAGCTGGCTGGAAAGCTGACTAATCCACAACTTTAATTAGAGTGATCTAATTAAAGATAAACCAAAAAAGCCATGGCAGAAATTAACACTGGTGGCGGTGGTGGCAAGAGTAAGGGTGGTAAGGTACGGTCAAAGAAAGCGTCTACTCGTATAGACATGACGCCCATGGTTGACCTAGGATTCCTACTGATCACCTTTTTCATCTTGGCTACCACCTTGAGCAAACCATCGTCGATGACGCTCAACGTACCAGATAAGACAAAAACAGAAGAAACCGAACCAATCAAAGCGTCAAATGTAATGACGGTTTTCCTCGGTGATAACAACAAAGCCTACTACATTTTCGGGAAAGCCGCGAATGAAGATCCAAAGCTGGAGACAGTTGGATATGGTTACGAGTTTCGGAAAGCTATTCAGGACAACGCTCGTAAAGTACCCGCCGACAAATTTGTTGTCGTGATCAAGCCAACCAAAGTGTCAAACTATAAAAATATGGTTGACGTGCTGGATGAAATGGCTATCACCAAGACAAAACGGTACGCACTGGTGGATGCGCTTACTCCCGACGAGGAGAAGCTGCTTAAAGACAAAGCTAAACTAGAAATTTAACGCCATGGCAGAACTCGATTCAAAGGCGACACTTGATGATATAGTGTTTGCCGACCGGAACAAGGCGTATGGTGCTTACGATCTGCGGAAAACGTACCCAAGAACAGTTACCCGCGCCCTCATTATCGGTGGCATTCTGTTTACACTGGGCGTTCTTACCCCAACAATCATCACCGCGCTCACGCCGGAACAAGAGGAGCAGGCGATGGTAGAGGTGGATCTGATGAAGCTTCCACCACCACCGATCGACCCGAACGAACCACCACCGCCACCACCACCACCGGTTGAAGCTCCGAAAGTGAACACGGTGAAATTTCTGCCGCCGGAAGTAAAACCGGATCAGGAAGTACCCGAAGAAACGCCACCACCGGCTGTCGAAGAACTGAAGGAAGCTGTTGCGGCTGAGAAGACGCAGGAAGGCGACCCAAACGCAGAAGAGGTTATTGCAGCCCCTGAAGCATCGGTCGGACCAACGAAGGTGGAGGTTGCTGTAGAAGCAGCGCCGAAAGTTGAAGAAGTCTTCACCGTGGTAGAACAACAGCCAGAATTTACGGGAGGTAACGCAGCATTGGGCCAATACCTTTCTAAAAACATCCGCTACCCAGCTGCTGCGCAACGGGCTAACATCTCTGGTCGTGTATTCGTTAGCTTCGTAGTTAATACCGATGGTAGTATCCAGGATGTTCAAGTACTGAAAGGTCTCGGATTTGGTACGGATGAAGAAGCAAAACGTGTGGTGCAGGGCATGCCGAAATGGCGGCCAGGTAAACAATCAGGTCGTCCGGTACGGGTCAAATTCAACTTACCGATCAACTTCACGCTGGAATAGTTTCTATGCGCGGACAAAATAGAGGTCCAGCTCGTCTAACGTTGCTTATTGCGGTTTTGGCGTCGCTGGCTTATTTGGGAGGAGGCATCGCACTGATAGCCTCCTCTCAGTCTTTTGGTGTATTTCCGGAACCCGGCGTGCTACGGTACAGCATGGCTGCTATGCTAATCGCATACGGGACCTTTCGGATCTTCCGGGCTTATCAACGGATTCGGGATGAAACGTAGTATCTTTTATTGCGCGCTTTTGACTACCGCTGGACTGGTAGCTAACTGTAATAACGGTAAGGCCCCGCTTGATAATCCATCACGAGGTTCCATCACTATTGCGGCCGACGAATCCTTTAAACCGCTGGTTTCGCAAATAACATCGGCCTACGAAGGGATTTATCCGAATGTAAAATTCAACCTCGTATTCAGGCCCGAACAGGAAGCTATTAATATGATGCTTCGCGATAGTGCGCGACTGGCCTTTACTACCAGGAAGCTTACGAAAAATGAGCAGCGCGCGCTCGATCAGCGCAAGATTATCGGCGGAGCTGTCAAGATTGCGACAGATGGTGTAGCCCTTATCGTCAACAAAGCGAACACAGACAGCCTGATCACAACGGATCAATTACGGTCTGTTTTCACGGGTAAAGTCAAAACGTGGGCGCAGTTGAAGGGTAATCAAAACGAACCAATTACGCTGGTATTCGATAATAACAATTCTAGCAACCTCGATTTCGTTTTAAACACGTTCGGTGTTAAATCCGTGGATGGCCTGCGCATTTTTACGACGCATTCAAATCGGGAGGTGATTGAGTATGTACGCAAGAATCCGTCAGCGCTGGGCTTTATTGGTGTTAACTGGATTAGCGATGGTGATGAACCCCTAACTACTGAACTATCAGCTGACCTGCGAGTTATGGGAGTGTCGTCAAAACAAAACCCAACGAGTCGCGCTGATTATTATCAGCCGTTTCAGGAAGATCTTGGTATGCAGCGCTACCCACTCCGCCGACCATTGTACATACTAAGCCGGGAAGCACACCCCGGTTTGGGAGGTGGGCTGATCAATTACTTGATTCGGGACGCAGGTTCGTTAATTATCTATAAAGTTGGTTTATGGCCTTCCGTGCGCTATAATCGGGAGATAAACCTGCAGAACTAGATACTTTTTTTGGCTTAGCGGCACTTTTTTAGATTTGTGAATTGTTTTAAGAGTATATAACCTTTTTAATTTCCAACCTAAAATACATGATGAACAACCAGAAAAAATCGCTGATGACTATCTTGTTCGTCGGTGCTGCAATGACCACTCAGGTTTATGCGCAGGACGTGCAGAAAGGTCTCGAAGACCTGGAAGCTGAGCGGTTTACGAAGGCTGGCCAAACGTTTACTCAACTGGCAAACAGCTCGCCATCAGCTGACAATCAGTTTTATCTTGGCTATTATTATCTGAAGACAGGACAACTTGATCAGGCAAAAGCAGCGTTTGAAAAAGGCTTAGCTGCTGATGGGAAAAACCAGCTTAATAACGTTGGCCTGGCCGGCGTAGCCTTTATGAAAGGCGACCGGGCAACAGGAAAAACGTTGATCGACAATGCTGTCAACGCAACTAAAAGCAAAAATCAGGACGTACTGATTCGTGCCGGTGAGATGCTGACGCTCTCGGAAAAGACAAATGATCCCGCTGAAGCTGTTCGTCTTCTGACCTTAGCTGACGAGAAAGACAAGAAGAACGAGAATGCTGAAATTGAAATGGCATTGGGTGACGCTTACTTTCTGAAAAACGACGGTGGTAACGCTATTTCGAAGTACGAAAATGCGCTGGCGATGAAGCCAAACCTGGCAGAAGCTAATTACAAAATTGGTCGTCTTTATCTACGTGGTAAAAACTACACCAAGGCGCAGGAGTATTTCAAATTGGCTATTCAGAACGATCCTGAGTTTGCCCCTACGTATTTGGCCTACGCCGATGCACTTGCCAACTCGCGGGCCTATAAAAGCGCAGCGCAGAACTACGATCTGTACGTTCAGAAGAGCGGTACTGTTGACCCAGAGCGTCTGCTTGACGTAGCGCGTTACCGGTTTTTGGCGCAGGACTATCAGGGTGCTACATCATACCTCGATCAGCTGAAAGGGAAAGTAAATAACCCAATCATGGATCGTATGTATGGTTGGGCCTATTATGGTCTGAATCAGCCACAGCAGGCCGTTGACGCATTAAGCAAATTTATCTCATCGGCTCCCGACAAAGTGATCTATGACGATTACAAGTATTTAGGTCGCGCTTATGGTCTTGTCAACACGCCACAGGCTGACTCGATGAGTATTGTTTATCTGGAAAAGGCTGCCCCGCTCGACACGACCGAGAACCTGTACCGTGACATCGCCAAGAAGTACTACGATATGAAGAAGTACAACAAGTCGGCGGACTATTACGGTAAAGTCGTTTCGACTGATAAAAAGCCGTTGAATAACGATTACTTGTATCAAGGTTTGGCTAACTACCAGTATGGCTTTCGGGTAGGTCGCGACTCAACTGAAGCACCGATGGATACGGCGCAGATCCGGATGGCTCGTCAGATGTACTTTATGCGTGCTGACTCAGCTTTCGGTAAGATGGCTGCTAAAATAGAAGCGGATACGGCTGCAACCAGCAAATACCCGCTTGCTTATTACTATGAAGGTCAGTCGAACTACTACGCGTTCCCGTCAGCCGTTTCGCTGGCACGCGGTACGGCCGTTCCTTACTACGAGAAATTTATCGAGAAGGCAAATGCTGAGACGGATCAGAAGCTGAAAGATTCGTATAAAAAGCCGCTTATCACTTCGTATAAGTTCTTGGCTTCGTACTATGGCTCGAAAAACGACGACGCCAAAGCGAAAGAGTACTTCAACAAAGTGCTGGAACTCGATCCGAACGATGCAGACGTACAGAAAGCGCTTAACCCGGCTCCGGCAAAAGCCGCCCCTGCAAAGGCAGCACCTAAGAAAACGGTTAAGAAGTAATTCCTGATTACTGATAACAGAACAAAAGCACCGGGATTATCTCGGTGCTTTTGTATTTTACAGCGATCGTAGTACCAATAAATAGGCCCTCGATCGCCACGCATTATTTTTCACGGGCGTATTGTACCTTTGCAGGTGCAACTATAGACCCACTACACTTTTTTGTTCTGCAATGCTCAATCTTGTACTGTTTGGCCCACCGGGTGCTGGTAAGGGTACCCAAAGTGAACGACTCATTCAGAGATACCGGTTAGTTCATCTATCGACAGGTGATCTGCTGCGGTCACAAATTGCCGCCGGTACCGAACTGGGCATTCGTGCTAAACAACTGATGGACCAAGGTTTATTAGTACCCGATGAAGTTGTGATCGGTATGATCGAAAGCAAGCTTCGCGAAAACCAGGATGCATCCGGTTTCATTTTTGATGGGTTCCCTCGTACCGTTCGCCAGGCAGAAGCGTTGGATGAACTACTGAGTCAATACCGGACAAGCATTACATTAATGGTGGCGTTGATGGTTGACAATGAAGAACTAACCCGGCGACTGTTGATTCGTGGACAGACATCAGGCCGGCCTGACGATCAGAACGAAGAACTGATTCGTCGGCGGGTAAACGAATACAACGAAAAAACAACCCCCGTTGCGGATTACTATGCCGGTCAGCGAAAACTGGCCACGATTGACGGGATTGGTGACATTGATACAATTTTCGATTTGATTTCTCAAAAAATCGAACAGGCAACCGGACAAACTAACTAAGCGAAACGTAAACACGCTTCATTTACTCTTCCTACCATGGCTTCTTCCAATTTCATCGACTATGTCAAGATCAACTGCCGCTCAGGTGCGGGCGGAGCCGGATCGGTTCATTTTCGGCGGGAGAAGCACGTACCTAAAGGCGGACCCGATGGGGGTGATGGCGGTCGTGGCGGTCACATTATACTGCGCGGCAACGCCCAGATGTGGACATTACTTCACTTAAAATACCGCAAGCACGTAAAAGCCAGCAGTGGCGAGAATGGTGAGGGCGGCAGACGGAGTGGAGCACAGGGGGAAGACATCATTCTGGAAGTGCCCCTGGGAACTGTAGCCCGGAATCCGGACACAGGGGAGCAGTTACAGGAGATTACAGCCGATGGTCAGGAAGTTATTCTGCTGCCAGGAGGACGCGGAGGATTAGGAAATGATCATTTCAAATCGTCGACGTTGCAGGCCCCTGAACACGCCCAGCCGGGTGAACCTGGTCAGGAAGAGTGGATTATTCTTGAGCTTAAGTTGCTTGCTGACGTAGGGCTGGTTGGCTTTCCAAATGCGGGCAAGTCGACATTACTGTCTGTCATGTCAGCGGCCCGGCCCGAAATTGCCGACTATCCGTTTACAACCCTTGTTCCCAATTTAGGGGTCGTAGCGTACCGGGACTATAAGTCATTCGTAATGGCTGATATTCCCGGTATTATCGAAGGCGCGTCACAAGGCAAGGGCCTGGGCCTTCGTTTCCTACGTCACATCGAACGTAACTCGGTGCTGTTGTTCGTTATTTCGGCCGACAGTGAAGACGTTCGCCAGGAGTATAATACATTATTGAACGAGTTGCGGGAATATAACCCGGAACTGATGGATAAGGATCGACTGCTGGCTATATCCAAAATTGATCTGGTGGATGCGACCGAACTCGGTCGTATACGGGGAGAGTTACCCGATAAATTACCGGTCGCTTTTATATCCGCAGTTAGTCAGAAGGGTCTTAACGAGTTAAAAGACATGATTTGGCATCAGCTCACGCAAACGCCGGAATCAGTCGCGTAAACTAGCTGCATATTCGCATCGGTCATTGCCAACGTGATGGCCTAGTATCTACTTGCTATGAAACACGTTTTGCTGGCTGCCGGTGTAGTAGTCTGCCTATTGTTGCCCTTGTTAACCGTAGCGCAGATTCAAGTGTCGTTTCCAACTAGCCGGGCTGTTTTCCAGCGCAACAACGCGAATCAGGCAACGTTCAGAATCACGGGGTATTACACCACTTCAGTAACGCGTATCGACGCTCGGTTGACGGCTCGTAACGGACAGGGATCATCGACCGATTGGCAAACCATTCAGACAAATCCGTCAGGGGGGGTGTTCGCGGGAGATCTGACGGCCTCAGGAGGCTGGTATTCGCTCGACGTGCGGGGGATGAATGGTGATCAGCAGGTTGGCAGCTTTACGATTGATCGGGTCGGCGTTGGTGAAGTCTTCGTCGTAGCCGGTCAGTCGAACGCACAGGGTATTCACCAGAATGCTCCTGTGTCGACTGATGACCGGGTCAACTGCGTTAATTATCGGTATCAGGATAATGCGTTTCCAAGCGAGCCGCCAACGCCTGTTTTTTCTCATCTCGACAATACGACGGGGTTTACCATTGCACCACGGGGTGATGGCAGCTGGTGCTGGGGACGGCTGGGTGACCTGCTTGCCAGCCGACTGAATGTTCCCATTATGTTTTTCAACGGCGCTTTCACCGGAACAGCCGTTCAAAACTGGCGGCAAAGCGCTCCCGAGGGCGGAGTTGCAGTTAGCGTCTACGACCCAACATTAACGTATACGCCCCGCCAGCCCTATATCAACCTTAAGCTAGCCCTTCAGTTTTACGCGAATACACTAGGCGTTCGGGCCGTACTTTGGCAACAGGGTGAAGCCGACAATCTGATCAACACATCGACAGCCAGCTACGTTAGTGATCTTCAATATGTTATCAACAAGAGCCGACAGGATTTTGGCCGAAATGTAAGCTGGGTCGTAGCACGGGCCAGTTATGGTGATCGAGTGCCGGGCCGCGTCAGCCAAGCCGTTATCACAGCCCAGAATAATGTGATTAGCACCGGACCAAACGTGTTTGTGGGACCTTCTACCGACAACATTCAGATTCCACGTACACGTCCTCCCCTGTATGATCCCGAAGGATTCCACTTCGACTACGATGGGTTGGTAGAAGTGGCTAACGCCTGGAATGGAAGCCTGAACGACACGTTCTTTCAACAATCGACTCCACAGTCTCCCGCTGTATCGCCTACCCTTTCTGTTGTCTGTGCTGGTAACAATCTGACGCTGAGCGTTAATGGAGAATATAGCTCGTTTCAATGGGAATCTGGCGAAACGAGTCGTAGCATTACAAGAGGAGCTGGCCTGTATCGGGCTAAAGTGAAGGATGCAGCTGGTAATACGTCGTTCACAAGTTACGTGCGCGTAAGTGACGCACCGGTTGCCTCCGTAGTAGGCAACGGTCCGGCTTCTATATGCGTGGGTAGTTCGCTCGCGCTAACTGCCAATTATGATGGTGTATCATGGGTGAATCAGCAAACCAACGGAGTTATTGCTACAGCGAGACAGGTCAGTGTCAATACGGCCAACGGGTATTATTTCCGCTACAACGACGTTAGTGGCTGTACCTTCACGTCGAATGTACTGACACCCGCTGTTAATCCATTACCGCCTGCTCCTACGGTTACCGCCGAGAAATCAACCACGTTCTGTCAGGGTGATAATACGGTATTGCGTGCATCGTCAGATAACGTACGCTACAACTGGAGCGATGGGCAGTCGGGGAAAGCAATTACAGTTGGCTCATCAGGCGCGTATACGCTGACCGTCACCGACCAGAATGGGTGCACCTCATCAGGATCGAATGCGATTTCGGTAACAGCCAACCCCGTACCGGCCAAACCAACTATTTCGGCCAATGGGCCAACTACCTTGTGTGCCGACCGGACACTAACACTGACTGCCCCCGAAGCAACTTCATATACCTGGACAAACGGCCAGACAGCGCGGACTCAGACAGTAAATCAATCGGGCAGTTTTGCGGTGCGCGTCACCAATCAGTTCGGCTGCCAATCGACGCAGTCCGACGTACTCAATATCACTGTCAATCCGCTGCCAGCCCCCCCAACAATTTCGGCAGCAGGCGTCACAACTTTCTGTGCTGGTAACACAGTACAATTGTCAGCGACAACCAATCAAAACGCTGTCTGGTCGAGTGGGCAAACAGCTAAGATCATTACGGTTAATCAGTCTGGCAACTACGCAGCACAGGCACAGGATGGTAATGGTTGCCTGTCTCCGTTCTCGTCGTTCATCACAGTTCAAGTCAACCCCTTACCGGCCACTCCTACCTTGCTGACAAACAAATCGCCAATATTATGCGAAGGTGATCGGGTTACGTTCAGCGTAAGCGGTCCATACACGGTATACTGGTCTACTGGCGATACCGCCCGCAGTATCACGACCGGACAGGCTGGTAATTACGCTGCCCGCGTCCGCGATGTCAACGGTTGCCTGTCTCCTCAATCAGCGGCTACCTCGGTTGAACTCCGTGCTCTCCCCCCGTCCCCTACCGTCAATATGATTGGTACGTTCACGCTGGAAGCCGTAAGTTCAACAAATAGCCCGCTCTTCCGGTGGAAGCTGGGTAATGATACCCTAAGCACTACAAGCTCTATTATAAAAGCAAATCAGAGTGGTGCGTACTCAGCACAGGCAACAACAGTCTACTCAAACACACTAACCTGTTATTCACTACCTTCCTCTGCGTATACCTACACAATCGACGCTGGTCTGCAGGGCCTGAGCATTTACCCAAACCCTAGCCCCGATAAGGTGCTCACGATCGAAACACAGCAGAATTTAATCAACGCTACGGTTTCCGTTTACTCACTGACCGGACAACTTGTTTATTCGACAACGATACCCACGTTCGACGAACGCCGTCAGATCACATTGACTGGCCTGTCAGGTGGCGTTTACGTCGTTATGGTCCGCGCAGCCGATTACAACGTATCCCGGCGAATTTTGGTCGGTTTGTAATTTAAATGTCATTCCGCCGTTCAGTCAATACCTGCTCTATCCACTATTGGACTTTACCGGGAAATCGACCGCTGCAATGCGTATCAGTTACTGGATGATATGACTTCACGCAAGTGACGACAGTAGCAGTGAATAGCAGCTTTTTATCCGACTATGAAGAACTTATACACTCGTTTTTTAGGGTTGTTACTGGTGAGTACACTAGCCATATCCTTTTGTGCTATTGCCCAGACTACACAATCTGTTCGCATCACCTATCCCGGTAGCCGGGCCGTCTTTCAACGGGAAAATGATAATACGTCGATCATATACGTATCCGGAAACTACTACCAGCCCGTCGATAGCGTTCAGGCTCGAGTAGTTGCCGAGATAACCGGGCAAGGACTGAATACCAACTGGACAACCGTTCAGCGTAATCCGTCGGGGGGTGTATTCCAGGGCTCGTTACGCGTTCAAGGCGGTTGGTACCGGCTCGAAGTACAAGCTTTTTCCGGCGGTACCGTATTGGGTAGCGACGCTGTTCGTAAAGTAGGCGTCGGTGAAGTTTTTATCATCACGGGCCAGTCGAACGCGCAGGGTTTTCAGGGCTTCGGTGCGGTTGGCGCAGCCGACGACCGGGTCAATTGCGTTACCTACGACAATTCAAAAGCTAACTCGCTGGCCGACCCACCAGCTCCTTCCTTTCAACAGCTGTCAGCCGACGCTTTAATCGGTCCTCGTGGCCAGAGTGCTTGGTGCTGGGGTGTACTGGGTGATCTGATTGCGAAGCAGTACAACGTACCTGTATTGTTCATCAATACCGCTTGGCAGGGAACTGTAATTCGTAACTGGAAAGAAAGTTCAGACGGACAAATCACGAAAAACATTTTTGCCCTGGGAACACCCGACGAGAACTTCCCGACGGGTATGCCCTACGCGAACCTGGTCATTGCATTGCGCTACTATGCATCTCTGCAGGGGCTGCGGGCCGTACTTTGGCAGCAGGGTGAAAACGACAACGTTCCTCTTCGCTCCACCCGTGAGACGTATCGCAGTGACATGCAGTACCTGATCAATAAAACCCGTGCTGATCTGAATCGGTATCCAGCCTGGGTTCTGGCCCGTTCATCGTATAACATGGGCCAAACGAGTCAGGATATTATTCAGGCGCAAAACGACGTCATCAATACTTATAATAACAACGTTTTCGCAGGCCCTTACACGGATAATATTCAGGTTCCGCGCTACGAAGGGCAGGTTCACTTTGGAAACGCTCCCGGTAATGAGGGACTGAATCAATTGGGGCAGGCCTGGTTCAACAGCCTCAATGCAGTATTTTTCAGTATTTCTCAACCATCGCGCCCACTACTTCAGCCAACCATTACGGTAGCCTGTAATACGAATAACAATGCCTTAACCCTGTCACTCCCCTCCCTGTACAGTAGTTACAACTGGAAGACGGGACAGCAAAGCCAAACCATTTCTGTCAATTCGACCGGTACCTATCAGGCGACATTAAAAGACCGCTACGGTAATACATACCTGGCGCCAACTGTCGACGTCCAGTCAGCGATTCAACCTGTTACACCAACACTGGTGTTGAGCAGTCAAACAGGAAGAACGGCTTCCAGTCAGCAGCAGATCTGCGCCGATTCTGTACTCAACCTAACAGCGAACCTGCCTGCTAATAGTGTGCTACAGTGGAGCAACGGCTTTGTCGGGAAAAGCTTGGCTGTCAGTACAGCAGGTACCTATTCAGCCCGTACACTCAACGTCTATGGCTGCCGCTCCGGTCAATCGAGTAATATTACGCTGACAGTCCGTCCGAAACTACCAACGCCCAGCATTGAGCAGGTGGGAACTTATACATTACGCGCCAACCTGCCTAACTCAACAGGGGCACAGCTCGACCGGTTCGACTGGCGTCGGTCCGGTGAGCTGATTCCACAAAACGGCGCGGAAGTGAAGGTAGTCGTCAGCGCCAATTACACAGCACGTACCAGGTCTACGTTTACCCTGAGCGATGGCAGTAGCCTGACCTGTGCTTCGGCTTATAGCTCGCCCCAGCCGTTTACCTTCGATTCCAGTATCGGTGGTGTAAGCGTCTACCCTAACCCTACTGTTGACGGTAAAGTAACGGTTGAAACGCTTGAAAACCTGGTGAACGCACAGGTTGCCATCTTCTCAATGGACGGTCGTCAACTAGCGACGTCGCTTGTTCCTGTTTTCGATAATCGTCAGGCTGTTGATTTGAGTGGCCTTGCCCCTGGAGAGTACCTGATTCAGGTCAAATCAGAAAGCTTTAACATCTCACGGCGGGTCATTGTCAATCCCTGATCCGCTATCCCTTTTTATGTTCATGCGAATGGCCTCTCGTAGTGGGAGGCCATTCGCATTACGGCGCCTGCGCGTCTGTGCATACCCCGCTTGCCGCTTGCTGAGCTAGGCGGATTTTTGTATTTTTGACTAGAGTTCACCTTTGCGTTCGTTCGGGCGCGAAGGCCAATCGGTTTTATCCTTACCTTTGGTCGCGTATTTCCCAATCAACTGATGAACACAACTTATGTACCCGCCGATTACCTGCCTATTCTGATTCAGATGGGTCTGGCGCTCGGCTTTATCGTTACGACGATGCTGGTTACTCATGCCATCGGTCCGAAGCGTAACAGTGTTAAGAAAGATGATCCGTTTGAGTGCGGTATCCCAGTTCAGGGGGATGCTCGCACGCCGATCTCCATTAAATATTTCCTAATTGCCATTCTGTTTGTACTATTCGATGTAGAAGTCATTTTCCTATACCCTTGGGCCGTTAATTTCAAAGGGCTGGGCATGACTGGCTTCATTGAAATGGTACTATTCATGGGCTTGCTGCTGGCCGGTTTCTTCTACATCATCCGCAAGGGTGTTTTGAAATGGGAATAGTCTATAATCGAATCATAACACAGTTTTGTCTGTTATATAAGTAGACAATTCGCTCGTTTACTATGGCTAGTAACATCAAAATGGTAGAAGGGCCTGACAGCTACGATGGCGCTGGTTTTCAGGCAACTTCCTTCGATAAAATAATCGGTCTGGCAAGAGCAAACTCGCTGTGGCCACTTCCGTTTGCGACTTCCTGCTGCGGCATTGAGTTTATGTCGACGATGGCGTCGACATTTGACCTTGCCCGTTTTGGATCGGAACGTCCCAGCTTCTCACCCCGGCAGGCCGATATGCTGCTGGTAGCTGGTACGATCGCTAAGAAGATGGGACCTGTCGTCAAGCAGGTGTATCTGCAAATGGCCGAACCCCGTTGGGTTATCGCGATTGGTGCCTGTGCATCAAGTGGTGGTATCTTCGATACGTACAGCGTATTGCAGGGTATCGACCGGATTATCCCCGTCGACGTGTACGTCCCAGGTTGTCCCCCACGTCCGGAGCAGATCCTCGAAGGGGTAATGCAGGTACAGGAGTTGGCGAAAAATGAGTCGTTGCGCCGACGGAATACCGAAGAGTATCAGCAACTGCTCAATTCATATAGCATTCAATAACTGAGTGGTAAGCTGACAGACGGAATTATCCGTACAGTGATTTGAATCCCTTAGTCAGCCTACCAGTCTATTCCGTCCGCCATGTTCACCAACGAGCAACTAGCGCAGCATATCATCAATCAATTTGGCGATGCCGTCAGTGACTTCGACGATCCCTATGACCTGCTGACGTTTTCAACCACACGTGAGCAAATCGTTGCGCTTATCGCTTATCTGCGCGACGACCCGACCCTACAAGTCAATTTCCTTACGGATATCACCGCAGTCCACTATCCGGATTCGCCCGGTAAGGAATATTGCGTGGTGTATCACCTGCACAGCTTCGTCAACAATTTTCGGCTACGCATCAAGGTATTTTTGACAGCCGATGATATGCACATCCCAACGATGGTATCGCTGTTCGCAGGGGCTAACTGGATGGAACGGGAGACCTTTGATTACTTTGGTGTCCTCTTCGATGGTCACCCGGATTTGCGCCGGATTTTGAACATGGAAGAGATGGATTACCATCCGATGCGCAAGGAGTATCCGCTGGAAGACGCCACTCGTGAAGACAAAATTGACGCCCTGTTTGGCCGGTAACAAACCGGCGAAAGAGCGAAAAAGCGGCCTTACTGCTTTCGCTCTTTCGCTCTTTCATTCTTTCTGACATGGTTTCTGAAGAACTCGATACAACAAAGCAAAACTTACCCGCCGAGCAGGGGCCCGTTCAGTACGTCAACGAACTAACAACCCTCAACCTCGGACCTACGCACCCCGCCACGCACGGTATTTTCCAAAACGTGCTACAGATGGACGGGGAAAAAATCGTGTCGGGTGAGCAGACGATTGGCTATATCCACCGTGCGTTCGAAAAAATTGCTGAGCGCCGGCCCTTCTACCAGATCACGACCCTGACTGATCGGATGAACTACTGTTCGTCGCCGATTAATAATATGGGGTGGCACATGACGGTCGAAAAGCTGCTGTGCATCGACATACCAAAGCGTGCGCAGTATATCAGGGTGATTATGATGGAGCTGGCCCGAATCGCCGACCATATCATCTGTAACGGTATTCTCGGTGTAGACACGGGGGCGTTACCGGCTTTCTGTATATCTACCAAGAGCGGGAAAACATCTACGAGATATACGAGGAGATATGCGGTGCCCGCCTGACGACGAACATGGGGCGGATTGGCGGTATGGAGCGTGACCTCTCGCCCACCGCGATTCGTAAAATCAACGAGTTTCTGAAACGTTTCCCAGCGGTGCTGCGCGAGTTCGAAAGCCTGTTCAATCGCAACCGGATTTTCATGGACCGTGTTGTTGGTGTGGGCGGTATCGCGGCTGAGCGTGCGCTCAGTTATGGGTTCACCGGCCCAAATCTCCGGGCTGCGGGTGTTGACTACGATGTCCGTGTGATGAATCCATACTCGTCATATCAGGATTTTGAGTTTGATATTCCCGTCGGTCAGAGTGGCGACACGTACGACCGGTTTATGGTGAGGAACGAAGAGATGTGGCAAAGTATGCGCATCATTCAGCAGGCAATGGACAACCTGCCGGAAGGTCCATTCTACGCTGACGCACCCCAGTATTACCTTCCGCCCAAGCAGGAAGTGTACAAAAATATGGAAGCCCTCATCTATCACTTTAAAATTGTGATGGGTGAAATCGACGCACCAGTTGGCGAGGTATACCACGCCGTTGAAGGTGGTAATGGCGAACTTGGCTTCTACCTCATCAGCGATGGCGGTCGGGCTCCCTACCGGCTGCACTTTCGGCGTCCCTGCTTCATTTATTATCAGGCTTATCCCGAAATGTGCAAAGGCCTGACGTTGTCGGATGCTATCGTTATTATGAGTAGCATGAACGTAATCGCAGGCGAACTAGACGGGTAGCTCCTGCTCAATTGACCATTTTCGTTGATTTATGACCACCGAATCCACTATACAGTTCACGCCGGAACGGCTGGCTGAAGCGAAAGAAATCATTGCCCGCTACCCGGAAGGACGGCAAAAGTCGGCGCTTCTTCCGCTGCTGCACCTAATGCAGGAGCAGGAAGGATGGACTAGCACTGAAGGAATGGACTATATAGCGCGTATGCTCGATATCCAGCCAATCGAGGTGTACGAAGTCGCAACGTTCTATACAATGTACCATGTGCAGCCTGTTGGCAAGCACGTGATTGAATACTGCCGGACGGGCCCCTGCTGTCTGATGGGTGGTGACGATGTGCTGGCCCATCTAAAACAGCGACTTAGCATCGAAACGGGGCAAACTACGGTCGACGGACAGTTTACGTTGAAAGAAGTAGAGTGCCTGGCAGCTTGTGGTATGGGTCCGGTCTTTCAGGTTCGTGAGCAATACTATACGCATCTGACCAACGACCGGGTCGACGAAATCATTGACGAACTGTCGAAACAAGCGTAACCATGACAAAGAAAATCTTAACGGAGCATATTAACGTTCCGGGTATCGATACGTTCGACGTTTACCGGCAGCAGGGTGGTTATACGGCGGTGGAAAAGGCGCTGAAGACTATGACGCCCGATGAGATCGTCGAAGAAGTGAAGAAAGCTGGCGTTCGGGGTCGGGGTGGTGCTGGTTTCCCGATGGGTATGAAGTGGAGCTATCTCGCGAAACCGGAAGGCGTCCCCCGTTACTTGGTTTGTAATGCGGATGAGTCGGAGCCGGGTACGTTCAAAGACCACTACCTGATGAAGCATATTCCCCACCTGCTGATCGAAGGGATGATTGTCTCCTCGTTTGCACTAGGGGCTAATAAATCGTTCATCTACGTACGAGGTGAATTGATGTACGTTATCCGGATCCTGGAAAAGGCTATTGCGGAAGCGAAAGCAAAAGGTTTTCTAGGTAAAAATATTCTCGGCAGCGGCTACGACCTCGAACTAGTCGTGCAGCCCGGTGGTGGCGCTTATATCTGCGGGGAGGAAACGGCGCTGCTCGAATCGCTGGAAGGTAAGCGTGGTAATCCACGGAACAAGCCACCATTTCCTGCTGTCAAAGGCCTGTATCAGTGCCCAACGGTAGTTAACAACGTCGAGTCAATTGCCACTACGTCCTGGATCATTAACAACGGTGGTGATGCATACGCGGCTATTGGTGTTGGCCGTAGCACAGGTACCAAGCTAATCTCGGCGTCGGGCCACATGCGCAAGCCGGGTGTGTACGAAATTGAGTTGGGCCTGCCCGTTGAAGATTTCATTTATGCCGATGAATGGTGCGGGGGTATCCGGCCCGGTCATAAGTTCAAAGCATTGGTGGCTGGTGGTTCATCAGTACCCATTCTGCCCGCAAACCTGGCGCTGACACTAGCCAACGGTGAAAAGCGGCTGATGAGCTACGAGTCGCTATCCGACGGTGGGTTTGCTACCGGTACGATGCTTGGTTCGGGTGGGTTCATCCTGTTCGACGAAACGTCTTGTATCGTACGGAATACGTGGAATTTTTCGCGTTTCTACCACCATGAGTCGTGCGGACAATGCAGCCCCTGCCGGGAAGGAACGGGCTGGATGGAGAAAGTACTGCACCGCATCGAGCACGGCCACGGTCATCAGCACGATATCGATCTGCTGGTCGACGTGTCGAAGAAGATTGAAGGAAACACGATTTGCCCACTAGGCGATGCCGCTGCCTGGCCGGTTGCCAGCGCAATCCGGCATTTCCGCGATGAATTTCAGTGGCATATCGATCACCCAACCGAAGCCACCCAGCCCGGCGCTGTTTACCGGGGTGAAATGGCTCTGGTGTAGATAGTAGAGCAGACGTGTTTTACGGCTTGCAGTTGAGTCAAACGACGACTGGCAGACTGGCTCGTAAACGCATCGATTGACACATAGCGACTTTAGACTAATGGAAGATACAAAACCACAGTTGCTGACCGTCACGATCGACGGAATTGCCGTTGAGGTAGAACCCGGAACCACGATCCTGCAGGCAGCCCGTAAAATTGGGCCGGACGTGGCACCGCCGGCGATGTGTTATTACCAGCCGTTGAAAGGCAGCGGGGGTAAATGCCGCGCCTGTCTGGTACGCGTAGCAGCTGGCTCGGCAAAAGACCCTCGGCCGATGCCGAAACTGGTTGCTTCCTGCCTGACAGCTGTGCAGGACGGAATGGTAGTCGAGAACACAACAAATCCGCAGGTTATTGACGCCCGAAACGGTATTGTCGAGTTCCTACTGCTGAATCACCCCCTCGACTGCCCGGTTTGCGATCAGGCTGGAGAGTGCGATCTGCAAAATTTTGCCTTCGACCACGGTAAGGCGACGACCCGGTACGAAGAGGATCGCCGGACATTCGAGAAAAAAGATATTGGTCCATACATCCAACTGCACATGACGCGTTGCATCCTGTGCTACCGCTGTGTGTACACCGCTGATCAGATTACTGAAAAGCGCGTTCATGGTGTACTGGGCCGGGGAGACGCGTCAGAAATTGGGACGTACATCGAGAAAGCGATCGACAACGATTTCTCGGGTAATGTTATCGACGTCTGTCCCGTCGGTGCATTGACCGATAAAACCTACCGTTTTAAAAACCGGGTATGGTTTACCAAACCGGTTGACGCGCATCGCAACTGTCCAACCTGCTCAGGTAAGGTTACGCTCTGGTACCGTGGCGACGAAGTGATTCGCGTGACGGCCCGAAAGAATGAGTGGAACGAGGTGACAGAGTTTATCTGCAATACCTGCCGGTTCGAAACAAAGAAAACAAGCGACTGGATAATTGAAGGGCCTACTAAAGTATCGCGGTCGTCGGTTATTTCGGCAAACAAGTACCGGGCCGATCTGGAGAAGCCTAGCTTTGGTAAGCGGCTGGCCGCTGCCGAGTATAAACCTATTCATGACGAGCGGGACATGTCGCAACTCAACATTCAACAGCTTCCGCCCGAGCGCTTTGCTAAAACGCTGCCTTCAGCCGTCGAGCCAGAACCCTGATCGGAGCCGATTTCGGTTTCACTAAACGAAAAATAACCTAGTAATGGCCTTACCCATTCTATTGACTAAAGGGCTGATAATTCTGGTCATCTTCGGAATTTCACTCCTGATCGCTACCTACTCGACGTACGCAGAGCGTAAAGTAGCGGCTTTTCTGCAAGATCGGATCGGTCCGAACCGGGCGGGGCCGTGGGGTCTTTTGCAGCCTATTGCGGATGCCGGTAAGTTGTTCTTCAAAGAAGACTTTATCCCGTCGCAAGCCAGCAAATGGCTGTTCATCCTGGGTCCCTCCTTGGCGATGTTCACCGCGCTTATGTCAAGTGCGGTAATCCCGTTTGGCGACAGCATTCGATTCGCGTGGGACAATGTAAATTATGACGTTAAGGTACAGGGTATCGAAATCAACATCGGTGTATTGTACATCTTTGGCGTAGTATCACTGGGCGTGTATGGTGTTATGGTTGGTGGCTGGGCGTCAAACAACAAGTTTTCGTTGCTGGGTGCCATTCGGGCGGCATCACAGAACATTAGCTATGAGATTGCGCTGGGTCTATCGATCATTACCATCCTGATGATGACAGGTTCACTATCGGTTCGGCACATTGTCGATCAGCAGGCTACTTTTTTTGAGTGGAACGTCTTCACTCAGCCATTGGGCTTTATTGTTTTTCTGACCTGTTCCTTCGCGGAGTGTAACCGGACGCCTTTCGATCTGCCAGAGTGCGAAACGGAACTCATCGGTGGCTATCACACCGAATACAGCTCGATGAAACTGGGGCTCTATCTGTTCTCGGAGTACATCAACATGTTCGTCTCATCGGCGTTTATTTCAGCACTGTATTTCGGCGGTTTCCACTACCCCTTTATGAATGAAGTGAATGGCGCGCTGGAGAATTCAATGGGTGCTGTGACAGGTCATAACCTGGCTACCGCAATCGGCTTCATCGTCTTTTTCGGAAAAATTCTGTTCTTTATTTTCTTTTTCATGTGGGTACGCTGGACCCTGCCGCGCTTCCGGTATGATCAACTGATGAATCTGGGCTGGAAGATTTTCATCCCGCTGTCGATTCTTAATGTCGTCGTAACGGGCGCCGGTCTGCTTTACGATTTCAAATACTCATCTTGGCTGATCGTGGTCGTTATGGTTGTGATGGCCGTTATGTCGCAGGCCAAAGCCCCCAAACAGCAGGTTGTTCCACAGAGAACGGTTTAAGGTATACAATTTATGGTTTACAGGGAACGGGGGGCCATCATCCTAACTGTAAACCGTAAAGCGAAACACATACATTATGCAACTTACCAATCGCGCGAAGCAGGTCAGCAATAAGGAAATGACGCTGGCGGAGAAAATGTATCTGCCGGCAGTGGTAGGTGGGCTTGCCATCACCATCAAGCACTTCTTCCGCAAAAAGCCGACGATTCAATACCCGGAGGTAAAAAAATACCTGGGGCCCATCTATCGCGGCCATCATGTGCTGAAGCGTGACGAACAGGGCCGGGAGCGCTGCACAGCGTGCGGACTATGTGCTGTAGCCTGCCCCGCCGAAGCCATCTCGATGGTAGCCGCCGAACGTAAAAAAGGTGAGGAAGCGCTGTACAGAGAAGAGAAATACGCAGCTGTATACGAGATTAACATGCTTCGTTGCATTTTCTGCGGTCTGTGTGAAGAAGCCTGCCCTAAGCAAGCCGTGTACCTGCGTCACGATCGTATGGTTCCTGTATTTCTGGAACGCGACGAAGTGATTTACGGTAAAGACCGGTTGGTTGAGAGCTTGGATGACCGGTATATTCGGAAAAATTCGGAAGTCGCAACGACACCGACCGAACCCAGCCTTACCCGGTCGACAACGTAGTAGCGACAGCCTCTCCTATCCGTTTCTGTATAAGTTATGACTGAATTTCTAGCGTTTTTCAAGACACTTACGCCAACCGGCTATTTGTTTCTATTGCTGACAGCCCTGACGGTTATTAGCGCCATGGGCGTTGTTACAGCCCGCAACCCGATCTATAGCGTACTGGCACTAATCGCCACGTTCTTCTGCCTGTCGGGCCATTACATTCTCCTGAACGCCCAGTTTCTGGCGGCTGTTAATATCATCGTCTACGCGGGTGCCATCATGGTTCTGTTTCTGTTTACGATTATGTTCCTGAATCTGCGAAGAGAGGATGAGGAAGCAAAAACGAACCTGACTAAGATTGCGTCGGTCATCGTTGGCGGTACGTTGATGGTGATGCTGATCATGATCTTTCGGGCTAAATCGTCGCAGTTGCCGGTGGGAAGTACTGTCGGCTTCGAGCCCAACACGGGAATGGTCGAGAACCTGGGGCACTTGCTTTATGGCAGTTACATTCTGCCATTCGAGCTGGCGTCGGTGCTTTTTCTGATCGCTATGGTTGGCTCCGTAATGCTTGGTAAGCGTGAAGCGGGTGACCGCCATTTCTAGTCATTACTACGTTAATCTGTATGAAGCCGCCTAAACAGGCGGCTTTTTTTATGCCGCTTCCCTTCGACATGCTCTGTTGACGGAGATAGTATGCGTGCATAATAATTTCAGTCAATCTGGTAATTTTTCTCGTAAAAAGTAAGTTATTGCGCTATAGTTCAAGCCTAAAAGCCAATAAACCTAGTAATACATGGACGCATATATTGTTGCTGGCTATCGTACGGCGGTCGGTAAGGCGCCACGGGGTGGGTTACGGTTGACCCGTCCAGACGATATGGCCGCTGAAGTTATTAAGCACCTACTCTATCAGGTACCTGCTCTTGATCCGGCGCGGGTTGAAGATCTTATCGTGGGTAATGCTGTGCCCGAAGCAGAGCAGGGAATGCAGATTGCCCGCTATATCGCGTTGCTGTCATTACCCAACAGTGTTCCCGGCTTCACCATCAATCGCTACTGCGGGTCTGGGCTGGAAGCCATCGCCATTGCATCGGCCAAGATTCACGCTGGCCTGGCCGACTGTATAATCGCAGGTGGTACCGAATCAATGTCGATGGTGCCGGTGATGGGCTGGAAGACGGCCCTCAACTATGAAATCGCCAAAGCACACCCTGACTATTACATTGGTATGGGCCTGACAGCTGAGCAGGTAGCGCAGCAGTTCAATATCAGCCGAGACGCACAGGACGAGTTTGCACTGGAGTCGCACCAGAAAGCACTGGCCGCTCAACGCGACGGTAAGTTCACTGACGAAATCGTACCGATCAAGGTCACAGAAACGTATTTCGACGCCGAAAGTAATAAGAAGAAAAGCCGTGAATGGACAGTAGCGCAGGACGAAGGTCCCCGTAAGGACACGAGCGCAGACGGACTGGCAAAACTCAAACCCGTGTTTGCTGCAGGCGGGTCGGTTACAGCTGGTAACTCCTCGCAAACTTCAGACGGCGCAGCGTTTGTGATCGTGATGTCGGAGCGGCTGATTAATGAACTGAATCTGAAGCCGGTAGCTCGTATGATGTCGTATGCATCGGCGGGGGTCGAGCCCAAGATCATGGGTATCGGACCAGTGGCGGCTATTCCTATTGCGCTGCAAAAGGCCGGTTTGAAGCAGGACGATATTGATATGATCGAGTTGAACGAAGCGTTTGCAGCCCAGTCGCTGGCAGTTGTTCAGGAACTGGGACTGGATCGTAGCAAAATCAATCCCAACGGTGGGGCTATTGCACTGGGGCACGCGTTGGGTTCAACCGGTGCCCGGCTCACCGTACAGTTGTTGAACGAAATGCGCCGTCAGGATGAGAGATACGGTATGGTGTCGGCCTGTGTGGGCGGAGGTCAGGGCGTAGCCGGTATTTTCGAGCGCCTGAACTAAGCTGTCGAATGGTATTAACGCATTGAAAAAGGGACGGGCTACTAGTACTAGTAGCCCGTCCCTTTTTCAATGCGCAATCATCTATTTCTTACGAATAATCAGCCGCTGCCCCACTTCGATAGTGAAGTTTTTCAGATTGTTCCACTGTGCCAATTCATTAACCGGCACCTTATTGATCAACGCGATCCGGTAGGCTGTCTGCCCGGGCTGCACAACATGGTAATACACCTTTCTATCAACAGTTGGGGTAGATGTCTCAGACACCGATACTGGTGTTGCCGCCATTAGTTTTGACTCGGCGACGGGCGCAGCTTTCGACGGTTGTCTGGCAACCGGACGCGTGACAATGGAAGCAGGTACCTTCACAACACCAACAATGATTTCCTGTCCAGCTTGCAATGCATAGCGCTCCGACAGGTTATTCCAGGCATATAACTGACCGACAGCTACACCATACTGGCGGGCAATAGAAAAATAAGTTTGTCCTGCTTTAACGACATGCAATCGCACAATCTCCCGTGGCTCGGCCTGTGCAGTGTCACGTTTAACAGGGGAACCAGTACTAATTGACGTATCGTCCGACGATACCTTGGCCGGGCGTCGCGTATCCATTTCCGTGGGTTTATCAGGTTTACTGGGAGCCGGTGCTGGTGCCGTTTTTGTGACTGGACTAGCCACTTGGCCGGTGCGTACAGTTGATGTGGTGGCTGGAGTTGTTCGAGCCTTTGTAGTAGCAGCCGATGTGGTAGCAGGAGTTGAACGCGCCATCGACGGAGCCGGATTGATGATGACGGTTCGCTGAACAAGCGTATCGGGCGCGGGTGTAACGGGTTGCGCAGCTATTGATTCAGTAGCGGGAATATCGTACTGACGGGGTGCTTCGGGTATCTGTTGATATTCAACCGGCCGGCGGTCCGGGCGCCTTCGCTGTAACCAAACGATACGCCCGGTCTGTACCCGCTGATTAGCCGGGATACGATTGAACTTCAGCAGCGATTTTAGCCGAACACCGTACATATTGGCTACCTCACGCAAGGTCTGCCCACGCTGTACAACGTGAAACGGCACTTTCGCCCGCCTGGCTTTTCGGGCTAGGTAGTAAATCTGTCCCGGCAGAATAACGTCCTGTGTAGTCAGGTCGTTGTAGTCAATAAATTTTCTTACCGATTTTTTACCATAATAAGCCAGCGTGATCACATTGTCGCAGGATTGTGCCTGAACACCCGGCAATCCGTTAATAGTGTAGTATGCGGCTTGGCCGTACATGCTTGTCGGTACCTGCGGCTTTTTTACCACTACTGGAAAACCTAAGTCAGCAGTCCGTGCACTGCTTGCCCGTACCTGACTTTGCGACAGGCTTCTTACTTGCGGAAACTCTTCAGACGTTACCCGAATCAGCACCGGGTATCGCTTGCCAGTCGGAATAACCGCTGTTTTTAGCCACTGATTGAACGGGTCAAACCGGTCTTCATCGACATTGAGCTGTTTGGCAATCGATGCAATCGTTTGACCACTGCCATTCGAATAATCAAACAGCACATATAGCTGTTCTGACCGGAACATCGGTTCTTCGCGTTCCACGACGAACTTACGGGCCAGAATTTTCCACAACAGGGGCGGGTTTTTCTCCGTTAAAAGCAAATAAGTAGCATACCGACTCCCTGATTTTCGCTCGGTCGGCGACACGCCTTGCAGATAATACAATAACGTTTGCGCATAGTTACCCGACTGAAGCTGTAAATCCGACAGCCGATCAACAACCGCATCGGTCGATAAGATCGGATGCAGCCGCTCATCAACCGACGGGTCGATTCGTAATTTCAGCTCACCAGACCCGGCAATTGTCAGCCCCCAATAGCCAACATCGGACGGGGTACTAAACGGTAGGGACGCATAGCGGAAGTCAATAGGTAATTTGTCATCAGCAAACCGGGCTTCAAGCAGCGGGGTTAGTTGGCGCAGGGCTTCTAGGTCGCGTAATAACGCAGGTCGATTGGCATACATCGCATTGATTTCCTCCTGAATCATAGATCGGGCGGCTTCATTAACGTGTACTGTCACTCCCGCGAACTCTACATCAAACGAAACCTGCGGTACCGCCTGTCCATCGGCCACAGACCAGTTTACGAATAGCAGGCAGCCAAATATCAGTCGTTTCCAGCTATTTCGTTTCATTCCAAGCAATTTATCACCACAGTCTGACAGGCTGTGTCGCCAAAAATATTAATTATTAGACACAGCCCGGTACCATTCTACGCAAACTGTTCTATCTATAGTATGAACACCGATATAGTCGAAAGCAAATTGTTCGCCATCTTCCTTTCTGTACCGCTAACTCAAGCCAAGTAGCTGCTCGTACGGAAAAATTTGTTATTAGTATGCTTGCATACTAATTTCCATTCCTGTTTATTTGTATAAATTAGTATGCAAGCATAACAAACTGCACCGTCATGATTGCGACCGAGCCAAAAGCATCCATCAAAGGGGGCGAGTTCCTCATCAAAGAAACCAGCGCAGCGCAGGTTTTCATACCTGAAGAGTTTTCTGAAGAGCAGCAGATGATCGCGGCTACCTGCCGCGAATTTCTGGAGCGCGAAATATGGCCGAGACTCGATGAAATCGACAAGGCGAAGTCACCTGAGTTGATCTCGTCGCTGATGGACAAAGCTGGTGAATTGGGCCTGCTCGGTACAGGCGTTCCTGAGGAATACGGCGGCTTCGGGATGAGCTTCAACACCTCGATGCTGGTTGCTGAAGTAACGGGCGCCGGTCATTCGTTTTCCGTTGCGCTGTCGGCTCATACCGGTATCGGAACGTTGCCGATTGTGTATTACGGCAACGACGAGCAGAAAGCCAAGTACCTGCCCAAGCTGGCGACCGGTGAGTGGAAAGCCGCCTATTGCCTGACTGAGCCGGACTCAGGTTCGGATGCCAATTCGGGAAAAAGCCGGGCGAAACTGTCGGAAGACGGTACGCATTATGTACTCAACGGGCAGAAAATGTGGATCACCAACGGTGGTTTCGCCGATGTGTTTATCGTGTTTGCCAAGATTGACGAGAATGGTCAGGTCGATAAGAACCTATCGGCCTTCATCCTTGAAAAAGGCTTCGACGGTATCACGATGAATGAGCCTGAGCACAAAATGGGTATCAAAGGCTCAGATACACGGCAGATTTTCTTCAACGACGTTAAGGTACCGGTTGAAAATCTGTTGTCTGATCGAGGCAATGGCTTCAAGATCGCCGTCAACATCCTCAACATTGGCCGTATCAAACTGGGCGTTGCTGCGGTAGGAGGCAGCAAGGAAGTGATTAACAACGCCGTCAACTACGCCAACGAGCGGAAACAGTTCAAGACGCCTATTGCGCAGTTTGGCGCGATCAAGCATAAGCTGGCCGAGATGGCCGTTAAAGTTTATGCGTCGGAATCGGCCAGCTACCGTGCGGGTCAAAACATCGACGATATGATTGAGGACCTGAAAAGCCAGGGAATCGACGACGTCACTGCCAAATTACAGGCGCTGGAGCAGTTTGCCATCGAGTGCGCCATTATGAAAGTACATGGCTCGGAAGCGCTTGATTACGTGGTTGATGAAGGGGTACAGGTCTATGGCGGTATGGGCTATTCAGCCGACGCACCCATGGACCGTGCTTACCGCGACGCGCGGATCAACCGGATTTTCGAAGGCACCAACGAGATCAATCGGATGCTGGTCGTCGACATGCTATTGAAGCGGGCCATGAAAGGTGAACTCGATTTAATGGGTCCGGCAATGGGCGTTGCCAAGGAAATCATGTCGATTCCCGATTTCAACACGGAAGAGGAAGAAGGCTTGTTCATCGCCGAAAAGAAGGTACTGAAGAACCTGAAGAAAGCTGCACTCATGGTTGCCGGTGCCGCCGTGCAGAAGTTCATGATGACGCTCTCGAACGAGCAGGAGATTCTAATGAACATAGCTGATATGGTGATCGAAATTTACGCGGCTGAATCAGTGCTGCTGCGTGTCGAGAAGCTGATCGGTATTAACGGCGACGAAGCAATGAAGCTGCAAAAGCAGATCGCGCTGGTGTACTTGCATGAGGCCGTCGAGAAAATCAATACTGCTGGCCGTCAGGCAGTCACGTCGTTTGCCGAAGGCGACGAGTTGCGTGGTATGCTGATGGGTATGAAACGCTTCACCAAAATGGAACCGCTGAACCTCAAGGATGCGCGCCGGACCATTGCTGACGCCATGATTGCGGAGAACAAATACGTTTTTTAAGGAGGGTCGGGTGGATATAGCTAGTAATCCATCAACAACGAAAAGTTGCAAAGGCGGTTCTGAATCAGAACCGCCTTTGTTGTTTCCCGAGCAGGCTGTAGTTGTTAACTTGCGAGATAAACAATCACACGCCACCCATGAATCGTATCGACCGGCTCACTGCCATTCTGATTCACCTGCAAACGAAGCGGGTCGTGAAAGCGCAGGAACTGGCCGACCGGTTTGACCTGAGCCTGCGGACGATTTACCGGGATATTCGGGCGCTGGAAGAAGCAGGTGTACCCATCGGTGCGGAAGCGGGTATTGGCTATTTCCTGACCGATTATCACCTGCCCCCGGTGATGTTTACCAACGCAGAAGCCAGTGCGCTACAGGTTGGCGGTAAGTTACTCGCGCAGATGGCCGACGAATCGTTGCGAACGCCATACGAATCAGCGCTGTATAAGATCAAAGCGGTTTTATCGCGGTCGGAGAAAGACCATCTGGATGAACTGGCCGATCAGATTGAAATCTTAAACCCCACACGCCCACAGCCCTACTCCGATCAGTTGCTGTACGCCATTCAGGGGGCGCTGGTACGGGGCCATCGACTGACGATTGTCTATCGGGCGGGCTACAACGACAGTCAGACCCAACGCACCATTGAACCCATCGGCCTATGTCACTACGGTATCGGCTGGCACCTGATTGCCTACTGCCGGCTCCGCGATGACTACCGCGATTTTCGTGTTGATCGGATTCAACAGCTGGGAGAATTAAGTGAGCCTTTCCCACGACAGTCGCGGCTAACCCTACAGGGCTATCTAGACCGGTTAAAGCAGGAGCAGGATTTACAGGAGGTAGTCATCACATTCAGCAAAAAGATGGCCCGGTTCGCGCACGATCAGCGGTATTCGTTTGGCTTTATTTCGCAGGAAGAAACACTGGACGGGATTCGTATGACGTTTCTGACGCAATGCCTGAAAACACTGGGTCGTTGGCTACTGATGTACGGCAATGCCATTCGCGTTGAGCACCCAACTGAGTTACACGAGATTATGCGGCACTACATTCAGGAAATGGTCGAGCACTACGAACTGCCAACGGTATAATACTACAAGTAATAATACGCCTGACAATCCATGCTGACATAGGGTTGTCAATGGATGCTCAGACCTTTGTAGGGTACACTAAATTCCTACAACGATGACAACTGAAGCACAAAGCCCGTCGATTATCCTTACGCCCAAAACCGTTTCGCCTTTCCTGGCTATTGTCAGCACTTTACACGTTACACTCAAACGGCTTAACGAATGCGCATCCGTCATGCAGTCGTTGTACGCCGAAGCAGCTCGATTTGGGCTGACGATTACAGGGCCGGCGCAGTGGCATTATATCGGTGCGTCGGGCGACGACAATCAGGAATTTCAGCTCGACATAGTTCTCCCGATTCAACAGGCTGGCCCGCTGTCGGAGACATTTGTATATAAGGAACTACCTACGTTTTCGTGTGTAAGCTACGTACACACAGGGTCTTGGAGCGAAATGCCGGCCTTGTATGATCAGCTATTTGCCCAATTCCACCGCGACGGCTATTCGGAAGATACTATCGTGCGAGAGGTCTATATCGTATCTAACCTGGAGCAGCTAACACAGTGCGTTACGGAGATACAGATTGGTATCGTCTAGCTGTCTCCCACGACAACGTCCAATTCATTGAAAACCTATTAACCGACCCAGGTTAGTAGGTTTTTTTGTAGAAGGGCCTTTGTAGCTTTACCCAACTTCGGCTAAACCCCGTACAATATGACTCAACTTTCTGCTTTCTCACGTCGTCAGTTTCTGGCGGGCGTAGGTGCATCAGCATTGACAGTCCCCTCGCTCATAGATGCCTTCGGTAACCCATTCCCGTCGGAACAGCCCGGTCGTAAACTAGGTATCGCGCTGGTCGGTCTCGGCAGCTACAGCACGAACCAACTGGCACCGGCACTCCAGCAAACCAAAAACTGCCGACTGGCGGGGATTGTCACGGGAACCCCGGCGAAAGCGGAAGAGTGGATGAAAAAATACAACATTCCCAAAGCCAACGTCTACGATTACAAAACATTCGACCGCATTGCCGACAACAAAGACATCGATGTAGTGTATGTGGTGTTGCCCAACTCAATGCACCGTGAATACGTTGTGCGGGCGGCTCAGGCAGGCAAGCACGTGATCTGCGAAAAGCCGATGGCGATTATGCCACAGGAGTGCCAGGAAATGATCGATGCCTGTAAGAAAGCGAATAAGCAGTTGGCCATCGGCTACCGGCTTCACTACGAGCCATTCATGCAGGAAGCCATGCGGCTGGGTCAGCAGAAAGTGTTCGGACCGATCAAGTTCGTCGAATCGAGCGACGGGTTCCGCATTGGTGATCCTGGTCAGTGGCGGATGAAAAAGGCACTGGCCGGGGGCGGTCCGCTAATGGATGTTGGCATTTATGCCGTGCAGGGCGCGCGTTACGTAACGGGTGAAGAACCTATTTCGGTAACCGCCCAATTTGGTCCGAAGACCGAACCGCAAAAATTCAAAGACGTCGAAGAGACGTTGTTCTGGCAGTTTCAGTTTCCGAGCGGGGCAGTCAGCAATTCAACGACCAGTTACACGGCCGGTGTCGAGCGGCTCTACGCTAGTTGTCAGGACGGCTGGTTTGAGTTGTCCCCTGCGTTCGGCTACGGTCCGCTGAAAGGTCGTACCAGCAAAGGCCCCATCGAAAAACCCGTTGTCAATCACCAGGCGATGCACATGGACGGTGTCTGTGAGGTGCTGCTCCAGAACAAGCCCCTCCCCGATCATATCACAGGGGCTGAAGGCCTGCGCGATGTGAAACTGCTACAGGCGATCTATCAAGCCGCTGAAACCGGCCGCAAAATCGAACTGAAAGGATAAGGTAGCGTAGTGTAGCCCAGCCGGCCACCGCGTGGGTCTACGTCTGTAGCCGTTAGGCTACGTTCCTATGTACGTACCAGCTAGCCGTTACCGCATCTACTAGATCTGGCGTCATTGACTACTTCACAGTAGGCAGGCGAACGGTCCGTTGGTCCAGCATGGAACTTTGTTAGTCTGACAGCTACCAGACGTGGACCCACACGATGGCCGATCTGAGCTACATAGGCGTATTTTTGCGGTTATGTTCGACACCCGCCGTCTCTGGCTTCTACTAGTCAGTTTGTTCTCTTCGTCTGTAGCGCTTGCGCAGACCGTTTCGCAACCGACCAGTACCTGGGGTACGTGGTTTATCGGTACCGTACTAATGCCAGCATCGCCCAGCACCCGCTGGGGTGGTTACGTTGAAGTACAGGCCCGCTCTAACGGTGTATTCAGCCAGTATTTTTATAATGAGTTAAAAGGCGGCATCAGCTATGATCTCGACCGTAACGTGCAGGTGATGGCGGCCGCAGGTCGTTATCAAACTAATGATTATCAGGATCTGTCGTCGGGTCCGCTGAACGTGGAAAAGCGCGTCTGGGAGCAATTAGTATTGAATCAGTACCTGAACCGGATTCGGTTTGAACACCGCTACCGACTAGAACAACGGTGGTTCGACTTCCGGGGTAATACAACCGAGTTCCGCAATCGCTTCCGATATCGGCTGAACCTGTTTGTTCCGCTCAACACCCCGACTATTGGTACAGGAACCGTGTTTGCGTCGGTATACGACGAGATTTTCCTGAATCCAAAAGGGCCTGTATTCGAGCGAAACCGCTTGTACGGAGGTCTTGGCTATCAGTTTAGTCCACGCTGGGTCGCACAGGTTGGCTGGGTCAATCAGACGAACTACAGCGCAGCGTCATTCACGCAGAATCAGTTTACGCCAATCGTATCAGCGGGCAAAAATAACCTGGTGCTGTCCGTTATTTTCCGCATCATCCGCAAAAGCAACGACGCCGAACAACTCCCCTCCCAGCCGGATTAATGTCAGTATACGGTTTTCGGCAGTCGGTATACAGTTTATAGTGGCAAAGGCATGAATGGAATGTATTCTCTGATTGGTCACCGTAAACCGTTTTGCTAAAACCACGGCCGGCGGACTTTGAACGAGCGACGTAATCCGCTGATGAGCAGGAAAGCCGCTACGATGCCGAATATTATGGCCAGAATGGTGATGTGCAAGATCGCAAACAGTACAGCCACCAGGATTATGATCACCGACGCTTTCAACTTCCAACTGATGCGTTGCCACCAGTTCAACTCTTGCCGAAGCGGCATACCCAGGGCGTCACGAATTTTATTACCCAGCCGCATTTTGGGCTTGGGTTTTGGTTTTGGCTGCTGCTGATCGACCACCTGTGCTTCGGGAGTAGCCGAGTTCGTCAGTAAGCGGCTTATTCGCTGCGTGTGTTGGCTAACCTGCTGCGCTTTTTCGCTGACCAATCGCTCGGATGTCGACGCGACCAGTACGCCGGCTGGTTCCGACAGAGTTTCTACTACCATTGCCGATTCGGATGCGACTTCACGGTCAGGCGTTGGTATCGTTTCAATAGGTTTATTAAGGCGGGCAGCGGGGGTATGGGGCGTTCGTTGAAAATAAGCAACGGGGCGCTGACAGGCTGTGACACAGCAGAAGGCAACAAATGCAATAAGCCAGTTTCTCATTAGGACGGTTGGTACAGACAAGGCATAAACAAGCCTTTACAGAACGAAAGCAGTCGTGCTGCTAATATGCGCATCACTAAAATCAACGTTAGGGTTCCTGCCGTAATACCCGGTAGGTTGCCCGAAAGTCGGTACGAGTGCTGCTGATTCGTAAGAAAAACAGTCGACCCGGCCACTTGTTCAGCCAAACCTCACCCGACGCCCCCGTGATCGTCTGTTCACTCAGCCGTTGCCCCGTCGCGTCGATCAGTTCCAGCCGGGCCGGACCACCTGTCCAGTTAGTCAGGTCAACCTGCACACGATCGACAGTGGGATTCGGGTAAATATTGATACTGGGCGTCAGCAGCGGCTCTTCAGCAGTAATAATAAGAGCCTGCGCTACGGGTATAGTCCCAATCTTGCCAAGACCACAGCCGTTGCTTACCGTTGTCAATGTAAAAGATGTTGTGCCAGAGAACGGCAGTTCAACGATAGCCGGGTTACTGTTAGACTGCAAGGTCTGGCTCAGAGTTCCGTTTTGAATGGTGTAATACCAGGGGCCCTGTCCGGTGAAATTTACCGTTAACGGCACAATCTTGTCGGTCCGTACGGTAAATGATGCATCACTGAACGTTGCCGTTGCCCCGCCAGCCCGCAGCGTAAACGGCGATGGGATGGTGTTGCTCATCACCCCGTCTGCCGACAGCATACGCAGTCGATAGCCATAGCCAGCGGGCAGGTCGGCCGGTATCGTTGCCTGAATGGCATTGACTGCCGTAGCGGTAGCGATGTTCCGGAAGTTTGTTCCAGTCGAATCGGACATCTGAAGTGTAAATGTATTGTCAGCAGAGAATGTACCCGTTGTCTGAAACATCACCGTTATCGTGGCACCAGAGCAGGTAAAGCCATCGCCAATACCCGTCAGGTCGATTGTTCTATCACTGGCTGGCAATACCGTCACGACAGCACTGCCGGATGCCACGCCCGTTCCGCATCCATTGGCAATCGACGACACCGTATACGTAGTCGTTTGCAAGGGGTCAACCCGCATGCTAGTCTGCCCACTGCTGGTGAAGAAACTTCCCTGGTAGCCATCCGAAAGCATATATGTGGTCGGCAGGACATTCGTGTTTGCGCCTTTTAACGTCAGGAAAGTAGTACCGCCCGCGTTGACGGTTGTACTACCCGACAGCGTATAGATAGGGGGTGCATTCAGGTCGAAGACACTGCTAATCGCTTCGGTTTGCCCACCAGATGCCGTTGCCCGCAGTTGGTACGAGCCCGCCGACAAGCTGTTGGGAACGGTAAGTGACACAATACCATTAGCAGCCGGTACGCTCGACAGCGCAATTTCGGCGCTTCCCGTTGGCGGAATCAAGGCCAATTGCACCGTTGACGCACTGGCAAAATCGCCGAGGGCCGTCAGCGAAACGGGTAAAGCACTCCCTACACAGATCGCCTTCACCACAGTTGCGGCAACGCGAAGCTGTGGTTTCACCTGCACGTTGACACTACCCGATGCGGTACCGTACCCACAGGCGTTTGACACGGTACGGATGTTGTACGTCTGTCCTGTCGGCGGTCGAACCTCACGGGTGGCGGTAGCACTCGTAACGGTCTGCATGGTAAGGTCGCTGTACTGCACCTGCCAAGGCGCTGAACCCGTCAGCATCAGCTGCAGTGTCAGCGCGCTACCGGCATCGACTATGGTTGTACTGGCGGTACTGCTCAACACCGCCGTTGGCGTCTGCGAAATACGCGTCAGCAAAGCCGCCGTCCGCGCATCCGTGTTTTTGGCGACGATCCGTAAGTAGTAATCGCCGGTCGTCAGGGAAGCGGGTATCGTCACGACAAACGGTGACGCGGCTGTGGTGGTCAGGTCCGAGAAAACCGAATCCCGACGCGAGGCTAGTTGCAGCGCGTAGGTAACGCCCACCGGCGCGGCCGGACTAATGATAAACGGAATGGTCTGACTGGTGCCGGCGCAAAGCGAATAATAATACAGATCGGTAAGTTGCGCAGGCACTTTTATGGCGAATGGCATAGGGGTGTACGTAATGCTGGGGCCGGATACGGTACCCGTCCCACACGCGTTTGCGATTGACTTAAGCCGGTATGTAGTCCGCTGCGTTGGGGTTATGCTGACAGTCGTACCACCGTTTGGCGCTACGTAGTCTGTTGTACCGTCGGTGTACACCGTGCGGTATGGCCCCTGCCCCGACGCATAAATCGTACTGAGTGTTACGGCTGTTCCCGGCAGAATCGTGTTGGGTTCGGCCCCAAATAGATACGCCGTTGCCGGGGGCGTGTAATTGATCTCAGCAACCGGTTTTTTGTTGACATCAACCCGAACCTCATTACTGACCTGCCCGCTTCCACTGATACGAATTTTACTGACATCATCCAGCTTAATCCGTACTGAGCTGCCGCTGCCCCGACCAACAACGGGTGCCGTTGTCCAGCCCTCTCCCACGCCGTAGCCTACCGAAGCCGCCTGCACGACTACGGTTTGCGAACTCAGACCGGTGGTATGGAAAAAGACCTGGATGCTGTCGGAGTTGCATTTGTTCTGCTCGACAGAATCGATTTCGATGACGGCGGTTACCGGGTTTTGTACCGTGAACGTTGCTGTTGCCGACGCCGGATTATCCACCCGACCACATCCGTTCTGTGCGTACAGTATCCGCACCGTCTTATTCTGACTGGCATAGATCGTCGCGTTGACATCGTCGCAATCAAGGCAGGTACTGGTCAGTACCTGGCCATTCGACAGTTTTAGTTCATACGGTCCGCCACCAATATGCTGAATCCGAACCGTGGCCACGCCGGATTTGTCGAGTACCGTTTGCTGATCGGCCTGCGCGAAAAGCGGGCGGGGTTTGGTCGTTACTGCCAATACGTAACTGGGGTCGTTGGCACTGGCCGTCGTTGGGTTTAATGTCAGCACGCGGATGCCATACTGCCGCCTACCAAAGAAGTTTGCCGTATCAGAAGGCAGTTCGGGCACGGTGAATACCAGCTTGTTCCCACCCTGTATGGTAGCGGGTGTGAATTTAATAATGTCGCCCGCAGTACCGTAGCGAAACTCGACAAAGACCTGTGTATCAGCCGTGGGCGTCACATTAGTGCTGATGGGTAACGTGAGCGACTGACCTTCGCATACCGCCCCCCGAACAAACCCCGTTCCCGGCAGTGAATCAATCGCA